>WRCU01000113.1 GCA_009783805.1 Oscillospiraceae bacterium | reverse complement strand
GGGCTGCGGCATGGGTGCCGGCATGGGCGCCGGCATGGGCTGCGGCATTGGCGCCGGCATGGGCTGCGGCACGGCCTCGGCCATCGCCGGCTGCGACGCGGGGCCGCCCGGAACGGCCTGGGACTGCTGGGACGCCTCGGACGGCCCCCGCTCGGCGGCCCCCCCGTCCAGCGACCCGTCATGGCTTTCCATCAGATTCTGGACGAGCGACTTGGCGAACTCCATCGGCAGCAGCTGCATGATCTCGCTCTTGAGCAGCCCCTCTATCTCCATGTCGAAGGAGATCTTGGCGATCAGCTCCCCGTCGTTGTAGTCGCCCGAGGCGAAAAGGCTCTCAAACGTTATGTTGAAGGCGGTCGGCGGCGATATGTCCACCTTCTTCGAGAAGATGGACGACATGGACGTGGCGGACGAACCCATCATCTGGTTCATGGCCTCGCTGATGGCGCTCATATGTATCTCGTTGAGCCCCTCGTCGCCGCCGCCCATCGGGTCCAGCCCGAGCATGAGGTTCGTTATGATCTGGGCGTCCCCCATGTTGAGTATCAGGAGGTTGCTGCCCGAAAGGCCCTTCGTGTACTCGATCCTCACGGCCACGAATGGGTGGCCGTAGTTCTTGCACAGCTCCTCCCACGTGGTGACCGTCACCTTCGGGGTGGTTATCGTCACCTTGTGCCCCAGGAGCGCCACGAGCGTCGTGGCCGAGGTGCCCATGCTTATGTTGCCTATCTCACCCAGCGCGTCCATCTCCATCGGCGAAAGGGTCAGGACGGGGCCGCCCCTGCCCGAGGCTGACGGGGCCTTCGCCGGGACCGGATCGGCCGCGGCCGCCTTCGCCCCCCCATCCTGAGCCACGGCTTCGTCGCCGCCCTGATAGAATCCGGACAGCAGCGCGTCTAGCTCGGCCTGCGACAGTACCTCGCCCATAGGCTCACCCCTCCTCCTCGACGATCTCCGTTACCTTCACGGCCACCTTGCCCTTCCTCACGCCGGGCTTCCCCCTGTACTTGAGCAGGTTGCCCACCATTATGTCCAATACCCCGTCCACGTTCGTCTCCAGCGGGATGACGTCGCCATGCTGTATGTCCACGAAGTCGCCCACGCTCACGTATGTCCTGCCCACGATCGCCCGAACGGTTACGTACGTGTTCTCCAGCCTCGAGTTCACGTTCGCGCGCGTCTCCTTCGTGATCTCCTTCTCGTGGGATGAGTACCAGAACCTCGTGCTCAGCTTCCCTATCACGGGCTCCAGGATCAGGTACGGTATGCATAGGTTCATGTAGCCCTCGATCTCCCCGATGGTCACTGAGAACGTGACGAGGGCCACCGTCTCGGACTCCGAGACGATCTTCACGAACTGGGAGTTGGTCTCGATCTTCTCCAGCCTCGGCTTTATCCTGAGCACGTTCTCCCAAGGGTCCACCATGGCGCCCACCATCAGGTTCACTATCCTCTCGAGGACCGCGATCTCTATCTCGGAGAACGTCCTGAGCTTGACCATGCCGCCCGTCCCCCCCAATATCCTCTCAAATATGGCGAAGGCCACCTGCGGGGCGATGTCCAATATGACCGAGCCGTCGAGCGGGTGGAAGTCTATCACCGCGAGGGACGTGGGCTCCGATATGGAGTTGTTGAACTCCAGGTAGGCCATCGGCTGCACCTCGGCCACCTGTATGGAGACGATGGTCCTCAGGTATCCCTGAAGGAGGTTCTGTAGGAGCCTGGCGTATGTGTCGTTGATTATCTTCAGCGTGTGGATGTGGTCCTTGCCGAACTTCGTGGGGTCCGTGAACTTGTAGTCCCTCACCCTGCGTGAGCTTTCCGACTCCGCCTGCATCGAGTCGGACTGGACGCCCTCGGTCGCCAGAGAGTTGAAGAGCGCGTCGATCTCGTCCTGCGATAGTTTATCTCCCATCTATACCCTTCTCACCCCCGGCTCCGCGCCTTCATGGCGCCCGTCATTGGCAGAACCAACGTTCGAAGACGATGTCGTAGATCATGTCGATCCTGTACAGCTCATTCCTGCATAGGAGCTCGTTGATCGCGTCCTTCAGCTCCTCCCTCGCCTTTTCCTTCGTCTCGGGCAGGAGCGCGTCCTGGTAGGACATGTTCTGGAAGTAGGATCCCACCAGTTGCTTGATGTCGCTCAGGTAGGTCTCGATCTTCTCCTCCGGGTTCAAGTCGGTTATCTTGATGAAATACTTCACGTTCATGAATACCTGGATGACGTGCGTGGTCGTGCCGGCCTTGAGGTTGAAGAGGCCGGGAGAGGCCTGCGAGTACAGGACGAAGCTGGCCAGGTCGGAGTCCTTCGGGAGGTTGCTGCCGGGCTGGGGGCTCCTCGGCACCTCGTCCACGGCCTCGGTCTCCTCCGCGGGCCCGCCGCCCAGGAATAGGGCCCCCACCGCGATGCAGAGGGCCAGCGCCAGGATGGCGATGATGACGAGGAGGACGATGCTGAATACGTTGCTCTTCCCTTCCATACGATTCTCCCTATGCCCGCGTATTTGCCCGCATGGTTCGCCTGTCACAAGCCCGCGCCCATGAAAGGCGCGTCCCGCCCGACGCTTGTGACTCGCCGTCTATTCTAACCATTGCGACGCAGACAATCAATAAAATAGCACATACGTGTTCTTCAATGCCATAGCCCCAGCGGCCCGAACCGCCGCGACGGCATAAAGAAAGGCGGCGCGGTCGCCCCGCGCCGCCTAACTTTCCCCTAGGCCAGCCATATATCACGCGCCCCATGGGCGCCTTCGCGTCACCGCCCGATCACCTCTTGAGGTTGACCAGCTCCTGCAGCATCTCGTCGGAAGTGGTGATGATCCTGCTGTTGGCCTGGAACCCCCTCTGGGTGATTATCATGTCCGTGAACTCCCTGGACAGGTCCACGTTGGACATCTCCAGCTTGCCCGGGGCGAAGGTGCCGGCCCCTTCCATGCCGGCCCTGACCGCCTTGCGGAAGTCACCGGAGTTCGTGGTCGGCTGGTACAGGTTGTTGCCCAGCTTGGCGAGGCCCGCCGGGTTCTCGAAGACCGCCAGGGCCACCATGCCGAGCGGCCTTTGCTGGCCGTTGCTGTAGACCCCGGTGATGATGCCGTCAGTGCCGACCGAGAAGTCCAGCAGCGTGCCCGTCGGGTATCCTGAGACGAACATCGCCTTGGCGGTGTTGTCCGCGGAGTAGCTGGTCATGTACGCAAGGTCGAACTCAAACTCGAAGTTGTCGGTTCCGGTCACGTTGGTGGCGCCGGTGAAGAGGTCCACCGAGCCTATGTACGAGGTCGCCCCGCCCGACGGCGGCACGTACTTGCCGTAGACGTCGAATTGGATCGTCGTCAGCGAGCCGGGGGCGAGCGTGAAGCTGTAATTGCCGCTCGTGTTGATGGGCTGGCCCGGGTAGATCCCCCACGTGGAGCCCGTCTCGTCGGCCGCTATCTTGTACATCGCCAGGTTCACGCTGTAGCTGTTTCCCAGCTTGTCGTAGACCACCATCGGCACCGTGAAGTGCGCCTGGTCCGTTCCCGGCGTGGGGGCGGGGTTGACCGTCACGTCCGCGTCCAGGTTCCCGGTTATCTGCACGTCCGAGGTGACCCTGGGCTGCAGCACCCTCTTGTTCCCGTTGTGGATGTCCTGGTAGATGTTCAGCGCCTCGAGCGGCTGCTCCGTGTCGAAGACGAAGTTCCCGTTCGACTCCTGCACGTAGGACTGCCAGCCCATCACGTTGAGGCCGTCCCCGTTTACGAAGTTGCCCAGCTTGTCCAGCCCGAAGTTGCCGGCCCTGGTGAATTTGTAGGAGTCGAACCGGCCGCCCTGCACGATGAAGAACCCGCTGCCCTCCAAGGCGAGGTCGGTCGGGTTGTCCGTGTTCTGCAGCGCGCCCTGCGTCATGAGGTTGTCTATCGTCGCCAGCGTCACCCCGAGCCCGACCTGCCTGGGGTTCGTGCCGCCGCGGCCGGTGTCCTGGTTGGGGCCGCCCGCGCCCGCTATCGTCTGGCTGAAGAGGTCCGCGAACGTCACCCTCGCGGCCTTGAAGCCGTAGGTGTTTACGTTCGCTATGTTGTTGCCGATCACGTCCATCCTCGTCTGATGCGTCCGCAGCCCGGACACACCGGCGAAAAGCGATCTCATCATAGTCTGGGAGTACCTCCTTTGGATTCCTTCTCGTCCCTTCCGTCGGTCCGGGACAGTCAGCCTCCCCAGGGGGTCCGGCTGATTGCTGCTAAAATTTAATGGGCGCCGCCCTTCACGCTATCACGGCCCCGTCTATGTTGGTGAACACGCTCTCCCCCAAGTCGCCGCTGACCACGGCCGTGATGACCGTCCTGCTCCTGACGCTCAGCACGAAGGCCATGTCGTCCATGATCACGAGCGACTCGCGTATGCCTTTGCGCTCCGCCTTCTGCAAGGCGCCGTTGAGCCTTTCCCTCATCTCCTCGCTCAGGCCCATCTTCCTCTCGCTGAGCCTGGCCTCGGCGTGCTTGGAGAACCTCACCTCGGAAAGCTTCCCTTCCAGGATGGCCCCGAAGCCGGCCGATTCCCTGGCCATGCGAGGTCCGCCCGCGTCCCTCCTCGGGTTTCCGGGCGCCGCGCCCCCCGTCGGGCGCATGTAGCCGCCCGTCAGCCTGCCTATCCCATCAGCCCCGTTTTGCATGGCTTACCCGCCTTCCTTACCTGATCTCGCTTATCGTCCTCAGAGGCAGCTCGATCCCGTCCAGCACCGCGGAGATCAACTCACCGTCCGCCACGAAGGAAACCAGCGTCCCCACGACCTTGCCTTCCTTGCCGGCGGCGATGTCGTAGGCCAATAGCGTGACCTTCCTGTCATGCCCGTCCATAATGCCTTGCAGGTATTCGGCGACGTCACCGTCATGGCCGTCCACCCCGACGATGCGGAACGAGGCCCCGTCCACCACGGCGAGGTTGTCGGTCCCTTTCTTCAGCATCCTCGCGATGCCCTCGACCATGATGCTGGGGCTCCCCGCCAAGTCGTTGAGGTATCCTTTCACGGTGGTGCCGATGATGCCCGTATATGCGGATATCTCACTGTCCACGGCGTCGTAGGTGATGCTCGATATGCTGTCGAGCGGTACCGCCAGGTTGTCGAGGACCGCGAACGCGTTGCCGTTCCGGTCGATCGTGTAGTCCCTGAGCGTCGCCGTCACTACCACCCTCTGGTTCATGGCGGGGTGGTAGGCCTCGACCTTCACCTGTTGTCCGACCCTCTCCGCGAGGTACGCGGCCAAGGCCTCCTTCGTGTCCCTCGTGACCCCGTCGGCGGCCTTCGTGACCTGGAGCGTGACCCCGTTCATGACGGCGTAGTCCTCATTGAGGCCCTTCATCAATGACACGATCCTGCCGCTCACCTGCACCAGCTGCCCGTCGTCCGGGTCGTACACGTATCCCGTCGCGTTCGAGCCGATGAGATTGGCGTAGGCCGACAGGTTGCCCATCGTCATCATCGCGGCGTCCGTCACGTCCGTCACGTTCTCTATGGGCAGGTCCGTCCCCCTGACCACCAGGTACGTCTTCCCGTTCACCATCTTCACGTTGGAGACCGCCCCCATCACCTCGCGCAGGCTGCCGTCCGGGTTCTGCATGACCCCGGTCACATACTTCCCTATGAGGCTGAAGGCCTGGGTCTTCACCGCGACGTTGTTGAGGTTGGTCATCTGCTCCAGCGCCGTGAACTGGGCCAGCTGCGCGATGAACTCCTTGTCGTCCACCGGCTTCAGCGGGTCCTGGTACT
>WRCU01000112.1 GCA_009783805.1 Oscillospiraceae bacterium | reverse complement strand
CGTGATTATGCGGGCAAGGACGGTGAAGCCTATCACCAGCATGGAGACGACCACCACGTATATCTTCATGTAGTCCGATTGGTCCGTTATGACCTTGAACGGGAGTATCTGGTCTATCACGTTGTAGACCATCTGGAGGAGCGGCACGAACACCTCGCTGACCAGCGACCCTATCAGGATCCCGACGCCTATCGCGACCCCGGAGATGAGCACCTGCTCGCACAGGATCATCCCTATGACCTTCCTCGTGGTCAAGCCCATCGCCCTCAGTATCCCGAACTGCAGTATGCGCCGCTTGATCGACAGTATCCAGAATATGAGGAACCCTATCATGCACACGATCATGGCCACGACGAACCCCAGTGTCAGGGCCCCGTTCGTGCCCTGCAGCATGGGGTCGTTCTTCATCTTGATTATCTGCTGCTGCCTGTAGTCTATCGCGTTGACCTTCAGGTTCTGCTTTATGTACTGGTCTATCTCGGTGTCGGTCACCCCGGGCGCCTTCCTTATCCATATCTCGTACGGCGTCAGGGGGGTCAGGTTCTGTATGTACGTGAGGTTGGCCACGATCAGGTTCCTGCTCGGCGGCAGCCCGGTGAAGCTCTGGCCCGACGTCTGGGCCGTCCTTATATAAGGGTCGTAGCCCGGCCAGTAGTCGACCACCCCGAAGACGATCAGCGTGAAGGACGTGTCGTTGCCCCACCTTATGTTGATCTCGTCGCCCACCTTGATGTTGAAGAACTCCTGTATGGACCTCGAGACGAGGCACGCCATCTGGTTCTCGGCCAGCAGGTTCAGGTAGTGGTACCAATGCACGCGCGTGAGGTCCCCCCTCAGGCCCGTGACCCTGCCGAACTCGTCGGAGTTGATCGCCATGATGGTGTTGTCGTAGAGGTACCTGCCGCCGAAGATGACCCTGAGCCCATCCTGGTTGGTGGCGTTTCCGTGCGTCTTCGTGAGGACCTTCGTGATCTCCTCCACGCCGGGGATCTTCTCGTACTCGTTGTAGAAAGGCTCCACGTACGTCAGCTGCCCCGTGCTCACGCCCTGCGCGTTCACGACGTACCTGGTCTCCCAGAATGGCTCGATCCGCACGTCGGCCGCCTGCGTGTAGGCGATCTTGTCCTCCATGTTCTTGTTGAGCGTCCGCGCGGCGTTGGCGCTGAACATCCCCGTCGAGATGGCTAGGATGATGAATATCATCAGGAACTGCTCCTGGCCCGTCGACCGTCCGACCTGTATGAACGACGCGTAGAAGACGGGCGACCAGAACCTGCGCCCCAGCCAGAATATGAGCCTGATGAAGTATGGGTACAGCCTCAGGAAGAGCATGCCGCACCCGAGGATGAAGAGCGTGGATATGAGGAAGAGGAGCGGGTCGACCTGCACGTCGCTCAGGCCCGTCTGCTCGACGATCTCCTTGCTCTGCTGGTATGAGTACAGCCCGTAGAACGAGACGCCCAGGACTATCACATCCAGGTAGATCTTCTTCCAGAGCGGGTTCTTCCTCCTGGCCTTCTTCACCTTGTACTCCACGATGGAGCTCCTGGAGTAGACGATGACCGGTATGAGCATCGATATGATGAAGATGAGCAGGGATATCCCCGCGTACATGAACGTCTGGAAGTTCATGTTGATCTTCATAGACGTCCTCTGGATGAACTCCATGAAGCCGTTGGCCGACCCCAGCACGGAGCAGAGGCCGTACCCTATGAACGGCCCCGCGGCCAGCGCGACGACGCTGAGGATCACGCTCTCGTACAGGAAGCTGCGGAACATCTGCATGTTGCTGGCGCCCCGGCTCTTCATGAGCGTCAGGACGTTCTCCTCGTGCTGCGCTATGAGCTGCGAGACCATGAATATGTAGAAAGAGAGCATCAGGAGTATCGGCGCCAGGAGTATCCACAGGGACGTCATCAGCTGCGTCTGCCTGACCTGGTAGTCGATGAGCGTCTGCTCCATGGGCATCGAGGCCTTCATGACCAGGCCGAACCTGGAGCCCCACGACTTGAGGTCGCCGAAGGTCTTGACGACGTTCGGCGTCTGGTCCATGTTCATCTTCGCGTAGTCGAACGCGAAGTGCCAGTAAGCCTCGCCGAGCTGCCCCGAGTTCCTCGTGACGAATCCCGATATGAACTGGTCGTAGTCCATGACGACCGCCCGGTTGAAGACGGATAGGTCGGTGTCCCAGTATGGGTCGGCCAGGTCCCTGTACGTGAATATGCCGACCACCTTGAAGATCACGGGGTCCCTGCCCTCGACGGGGTCGGCCAGCTGGTACTCGACGTCCGTGAGGAGGTAGAGGCCCTTCATGGCCTCCTCGGTGGCGACCACCTCGATCACCCCGTCCACCGGCGTCATCGACGGCATCCTGCCCCTGATGTCCACGTGGTCCCAGAAGCCCGTCATGGCCTGCAGCTGCCCGAACACCCTCCTGGGGTTGTCCTGCCTCTGCTCGACCGGGCTGCACTGCAGGAGCTTGGTCGAGACCCTAATGTACTCGTCCCGCAGCGGGACGCCGAAGTGGGAGATGTAGTCGTTCCTGATAAGGTTGTTGAACTGCCTGAACACGGACGACCTGGACATCTCGTCCGTGTAGTAGGTGAGGTTCGTGGAGACGGAGACGGACCCGGCGTATAGGCCGCTCTCCACTTGGAACGCCTCGAGGTCCTTGACCAGCATCCTCTGCAGTATGGCGTCCGTGTACATGGGTATGGCGCTGACCATGGACGCCACGAGTAGCGAGCCTATGAGCAGGCACATGAACATCCACCGGTTGTTCGCCATCTTCTTTATGACGAGTGAAAGCAAGCTTCCTCCCCCTTATCCCCGCTTGTCGCCGCCTATCCCCGCAGAATGACCAGGTCGCCCTCGACGAGCCCCAGCGTGATCTCGGCCTCGGTCGCCGTCTCCATCCCCACGACCACGTCGACCTCCTCGCGCAGCCCGTCCCGAAGGAGCATGACGTAGGTCCGCCCGTCGAAGGACTGCACCGAGCTCCTGGGGATGGTGATGACGTCCTCCAGCACGCTCAGCGTGATGATGACCTCCACGTACCCCTGGTTCGCCGCGCTCGCCGGGAACTCGTCCGGGAGGATGTGCGCCTTCGGCTGCGGCTGGTCGTTCGAGTCGTCCGGGCGTCTGGGCATGCTCACGACCGTCGACGGGTACCTGGCCTTGTCCGCGGACCCCACCGGCACTACCGACACGCGGCTGCCCAGCTCTATGTACCTGATGAAGGTCGCGTCCGTGGTCTCGACGTCCATGTATGACGTGTCGGCCACCTGGTACATCGTCGTGTTGGGGGCGACCCACTCGCCCACGTTCATCTCCCTCATGTAGACCACCTCGCCGTCGATGGGCGAGACGATGACGGTCTCCGCCAACCTGACGCGGAGCCTGTCTATGGTCTGCTGCGCCGCCTCTATCCTCAGCTGCGACTCGGCCATCGTGAAACCGCCGGGGCCGTATTCCCCATAGGTCTTGACGATGTCCTCCCTCATCTCGTCCAGCCTCAGCTTGGCCTCCCTGATCTCCTCGCTGGTGTACATCTCCCTGTGGGCGTCCATGGTCAGGTAGCGCTCCTCCTGCCTGGCTATGTCGCGCTCGGCCCTCTTGATCTCGTTCTCGCAGCGGACCCTGTCCCTCTGGTTCTCTATCATCACCCTCTGGAGCTCCCTCTGGGCCCTGTTGAGCTGCCCGTCGAGGTCGTCCGTCATGAGCGCCGCGAGTACCTGCCCCTCCGCGACCTTCTCGCCGGGCATGACGTAGAGGTACTGGAGCGTCCCGCCGTTGGGGGCGAAGGCCAGGTCGGTCGTGTTCGAGTAGACGTAGCGGCCCGTCGACTTCCTCTCCTCGAGCAAGGTCGACCGGCCCACCGTGTAGACGTCGAACCTGGGCTTGACGGGCTCCTTGAGCGGGGGCGGCAGCTCGTCCTCCTCCGTGGGCATCAGCAGGCAGCCCGAAAGGCCCGCCACGCTTAGGGCCAGCGCCGTCATCATGAGTATCGCTGCTATCCGTCTCTTAATCATCCCAAAGTCACCTTCCGGTTATTTTTCCGCTTACTGTTCCTTCCCGCGCCGGGCCGCCGGCATGGCCGCGCGCGCCCGGGCGACCGACCCTATATGAACACCTCGTCGCCCAGGTTGAGCCCCTTCATTATCTCCCTGGAGAAGCCGATCATCTCCCCCACCTCCACGTCCACCTTCCTGCGTATCCCGTCGACGAGTATGTCGACCGTGGCGCGGTCCCTCAAGGAGGTGACGGCCGACGCCGGGACGACCAGGACGTCCAGCCGCTGCTCGATCACTATCGTGACCGAGACGTTGTCGCCGTGCCTCATGCCCTCCGGGAACTCGTCGCTGTAGATGAACAGCTTGTTGCTCCCCGAGCCGCCGTATTTGAAAGCCTCATACCGCCTTCTTATCTCCCTCTCCACCTGCGCCACCCAGCCCGTGAACTCGTGCCTTTCCATGCTCTGGCTGTGCCAGACGATCTGGCACTCGTAGCCGGCCAGGAGCCTCCTGTCGGGGTCCATCTCCGACGTGAGGTACAGCCCCTCGGGCACGGCCACCTCTAGGACCTTGGCGTAGGCCGCGACCTTCTTGCCCGTCACCGCTTCTATGTTCTTGAACGTGACGACCCCGTCCACCGGGGAGATTATTTTGCAACCGTCGATCCTTTTTTCGACGGCCCGCAGGTCGTCGAGCGCGTTGTCGAGCGATATCGCCTCTATCTGCATCGTGAAGCCGTCGTCGCCGTCGAACAATAGCCTATACTCAATATGCTCCTCCTGGTCCGCGATGCGGCGTTCCAAGTCGTCGACCCGCGACTGGGCGGGCTTGATCGGGTCGCCCAGCAGGGCCTCCAGGTCGTCCTTCAGCTTGGCGAGGGCCTTCCGCTCGTTCGCGATCCTCTCGCGGCATTCTTGGAGCCTCTTGCCGTAGGCGGCCAAGGAGTCCTCGTACCTCCGCACGGCGTTCGCGTGTTCGTAGTCCAGGTCGCCCGTCTCTATCTCCGCCAGCAGCTGGCCCTTCTCCACCTCATCGTACAGCGAGACGTAGATCTCGGTCAGGACGTCCTCCCTGGTGAAGCTGAGGTTGTAGACGTCCTTGAACCTGGCCTTGGCCATCAGGTTTATGGTCTTCACGTAGTCCGCCGTCTCGACCAGCGCGGTGACGTACCTGGGCACCGAGGGTATGTCCACCGACTCCAGCGCCTCGGGCTCATCGTCGAAGATGGCGCACCCGGAGAGCGCCGCGGCTGCCGCGATGGCCGCCGCCAACGCCACGCAGGTCCCGATCCTGCCGACCGCTCCCAACATCACTGCCTCCCCCTTGCGCGGGGCTTTGCGCCCCGCCTCTTAGTGCGTAAGCCGAATGGGCGTTTGCCCATAAATGCGTATTATAGCACAACCCCATCGCCGTTCAACATAAAGTTTCGGCCGTCCGCGCCCCCTCACCATACCCACCCCCTGAAGTAGTCGCCGCCCAGGAGCGCGTTGGCGCGGTCGGGGAGCTTGAGCGCGTCCAGGTACCCCCTCCCCGCCTCCATCCCCGAGATGACGGGGTAATAAAGGACGAACAGCGCGGCCGCCACCGCGACGAGGGCGAAGGCCGCCGCCTTCCCGGCCCTGCCGTACCGGTCGACCGCCCTCTTGGCGCAGTAGACCGTGCACATGATGACGAAGGGCACGGAGGCGAAGAAGTGGTAGATGAACGTGATCCTCTGGACGGCCATCCAAGGCGCGAACTGGAAGAACAACCCGGCCATGGCGACCAGCATGTTCCTCTCCGTGGGCATCTCGTTCGCGAGGATCCTGCCCATCCTGCCTTT
>WRCU01000111.1 GCA_009783805.1 Oscillospiraceae bacterium | reverse complement strand
GCCCTGCCGCCCATGGCGCCCATTATGGACTCGAGGATCTGCGCCTTCGTGTAGTAGTTCATGTCCTCCTCGGGCTTCTTCACCGTATAGCCGCCGGCCGCCCCAGACGGGATGATGGAGACCCTGTCCACCTTGACGTCCTTCGAAAGGAGCCTGGTGGCCAAGGCGTGCCCGGCCTCGTGGTAGGCCGTTATCCTGCGCTCCTTCGGGCTTACGGTCTTGCTCTTCTTCTCCGGGCCGACGATCACCTTGAAGTTGGCTTCCTTTATATCCTTCAGCGATATGGACTTGTTGTTCTGGCGCGCCGCCAGCAGCGAGGCTTCGTTCAACAGGTTTTCCAGGTCCGCGGGCGTGAACCCCGGGGTCGTCTTGGCCACGTCGGCCAGGTCCACGTCGCCGTCCAAGGGCTTGTTGCGGCAGTGCAGCCTGAGGATGGCCTCGCGCCCCTTGACGTCCGGCAGCCCGACGGCCACGCGCCTGTCGAACCTGCCCGGCCTAAGCAGCGCAGGGTCCAGTATGTCCGGCCTGTTCGTGGCGGCCAAAATGATGACCCCCTCGTTCACCCCGAACCCGTCCATCTCGACCAGCAGCTGGTTGAGCGTCTGCTCACGCTCGTCGTGGCCGCCGCCCAGGCCCGCGCCCCTATGCCTGCCCACGGCGTCTATCTCGTCTATGAATATGATGCTGGGCGAATTTTTCTTCGCCTGCTCGAACAGGTCCCTGACCCTGGAGGCACCCACGCCCACGAACATCTCGACGAAGTCGGAGCCGCTGATGCTCAGGAAGGGCGCGTCGGCCTCACCCGCGACCGCGCGGGCCAGGTACGTCTTGCCGGTGCCGGGCGGGCCGACCATGAGCACGCCCTTTGGAATTCTGGCGCCCAGGTCCACGAATCGCTTGGGATGCTTGAGGAACTCGACTATCTCCCGAAGCTCCTCCTTCTCCTCCTCCATGCCCGCCAAGTCCGTGAACGTTATTTTTCTTTTATCGTCCACCGCCAGCTTCGCGCGGCTCTTCCCGAAGGACATGACCCTGCTGCCGCCGCCGCCCTGCGACTGCTGCATGAAGAAGACCCAGAAGACGATGAATATGATGATGACGGCCAGCGTCGGTATCATGGCCATCCACCACGGGGCGGTCATGGGCGGCTTGTATTGGAACGTGTTTAGCTTGTTGCCGGCCACCGCCTCGGAAACCACCTTGGTGAACTCGATGATCGAGGGGACGTAGACCACGTACCTGGTGGCCTTGGCGTCGCCTTGGCCGCCCGCGTTGAGCGTCACTATGGCCTCGTCGCCCTGCAGCTCAACTGAGGCCACGGTGCCGTTGTTCAATTCCCTGAGGAAGCTGGAGTACTGCATCTCCCTAGGCTTGTCGCTGCCGCTCCACAACGTGGCCACGAAGATGACGATGACTAGGAGGATTATATAGAAGCTGATGTTTTTAAGGTGCTTCAAAAAAGACCCTTTCCCGGCACGCCCCATTCGCATGGGGACGCCGCAAACCCGGCGATTCTGAACATAACATAAAGGGTGTTTCAAGACAATAAACGGACTGTGAACAAACCTTCGGCGCGGCGGCCTTTGCCGGCGCTCGGTCGGGGCGTCGGGGCCGCGTTGTCGGCCATGGCCATCAGTCGGCCAAAGCAGTAAATCGGCCATAGCCATCAGTCGGCCATGACCATCTATCGGTTATGGCCATCAGTGGGCCATGGTCGCGGCGTCCCCGCCGATGCGGGCCGTCACCATGACGACCTTGACCCCCGGGGGAGTCCCGGCCAGGGATCCCGCGTCAAGGCAACGCGATCCCGAGCGGGAGGGGATGACCCAGAGGACCTCCCCGCCGATCGCAAGCAGGGGGACCGCGTCCCGCACCGCCTCCGGCACCCTTCCCTCGGAAAGGACCGACTTTAGCCGCCGCCTGACCGATCCGCCCTTCGGCGTGAACCGGTCGCCTTCCCTCCTGGGTCGCAGCGTGAGGCCCAGGCATCCCACCCCGTCCGCGCCTTCGGTCCGGGCGCGTTCACCCTCATCCGCGCCTTCGGTTCGGGCGCGTTCACCCTCGCCCGCGCCGCCGCCCTGCGGCATCGCGGCCAAGGCGCCATAGCCGAACACCCTAACGTACTCCTTATATTTCCGCCCTAGCGCGCCGCCTGCGTCCCCGGCGTCGTCGTCGGCCGTTTCGGCCGTGTCGGCCAGCGTCGGATCGACCGTCCCATCGGGCGCCTCATCGTGGGCCCCCCCGTGTCGGGCCATAGCCGCCCGGGCCTCGCCCGCCGTCATCGCCTCGGCCTTCACCCATACGTGCCTGGCCCCATTCCGGTCCTCGGCGAACCCATGGGCCCAATCCGGCCCCGTCACCGCCGCGCCGATGAGCCGCGCCTTCGCCCCGCCGCCCTTAGTGAAAGTCAGCCTCCCGTACTCTGCCCTCACGGTCAGCCCGTGGGGGAGCGAGACCCTTCCCGCGGAGCCCGCCGCGCCCCTGGCGAGCCCCATCACGTCCGCCACGTTGGCGTAGGATATGTCCTCCGCCCCCCCCGCGCACTCGGCGGCCGCCATCCTGACCATCCTGTGCGCGATGGCGGGGTGCGCCCCCAGCAGCCCGTCCGCCCGTATCGTCACGCCATGCCCGGGCCCGCGCACCTCGGCCGCCTCCGCATAGGCCCGGCCCGCCTCCGCCGCCATGTACCCGGAGTCCTCCCACGCGAGCTCCGAAAGCCGCAGTATCGGGCCGGCCACGTCGGCGCCCGCCGCCTCCCTCATTGCCGGCAGCAGCGCGTTCCTTATCCTGTTCCTGGCATGCGCGTCCGAAAGGTTCGTCTCGTCCGTCACGTACGGAATCAGGCGCGCTCGGCAAAAACCCTCGATCTCCGCCCTGCCCACCGAGAGCAGCGGGCGTATCAAGGTCCCCGCGCGCGGCCTCATCGCCGCCAGGCCCTCGATCCCCGTGCCCCTGAGGATGCGCCCGACCACGGTCTCCACCTGGTCGTCCATGTTGTGCCCCATCGCGACGGACGCGTAGCCCCGCCCCTCGGCCATGGCCTTGAGCGCGCCGTGCCTCAAGTTTCGCGCCGCAAGCTCCACGGACTCCCCGCTTTCCTTGGAACGCCTATGCACGTCCACCTTGACGACGGACAGCTCCACGCCTATGCCCTCGCATATCTGGGCGCTGCGCTCCGCGTCCCTCTCGGCCGACTCGCCGCGGTAGCCGTGGTTCACGTGCGCGGCCCCCAACCCGAAGCCCAGCTCCCCCGAAAGCGCCTTGAGCGCGTGGAGCAGGCAGCATGAGTCCGCGCCTCCGGAGAAGGCCACCAGGACCTTGTCCCCCCGGCGTATGAGCCCATGCCTGAGTATCGCCCCCCGCACCTTGGCTATCGTGCCTTCGGGCGTGGCCGCCCGCCCCGTCCGCGCGGGCTCCATTGATATGCCCATGCCGGCTATTATATTATGTAGGCCACTCCTTTGTTATCACCGACCGGGCCATGCACCGGCATGCGCGCGGTTTTTAGGAGGCATGGCCATATCCCCGGCGAACGCGGCGTGAAAAGGCACATCCTAATCGTGAGCGGCGAGCCCTTGGTCCTGGCCGAGTTGAAGGTGGCCCTCATGGGCCGCTTCGAGGTCAGCATCGCTTCGGAGGCGGATTCCGCGGCCGACGCCATAGGCTCCGGGGCCATTTCGGCCGTGGTGATCTGCGTCGGGGACGACCGCGAGCGCGCCTTTACCGTATTGAGGCGCATCGGCGGGCACGGCGCGGGGCACGCCATACCGATCGTGATACTCGCCGAAAGGGGCAACGACGAGGACGAGACGGCCGCCTTCGAGATGGGCGCCGTCGACTATTCGGCCAGGCGCGTCGGGACGGTGGGGGCCTTGGCCAAGCGGCTGGAGCTGAGGATCGCCGCCGGCGAGCGGCTCGCAAAGGGGCGGCCCGAGGAGGCGCCTTCGCGCGAGGCGGCCGCCGAGGCCTTCCTGGCGGGCAAGGCCATACTGGTGGCCGAGGACGTGGAGCTGAACAGGGAGATCGTGGGCTTCATGCTCTCGGACGTGGAGGGCCTGAGCGTGGCTTTCGCCTCGGACGGCAAGGAGGCCGTGGAGGCGTTCGCCGAGTCGCCCGAGCGCTTCGCGTTCATTATCATGGACGTGCACATGCCGGTCATGGACGGCCTGGAGGCGACGAGGGCCATCCGCGCGCTGCGCCGCGGCAACGCCCGGTCCATACCGATCATAGCCTTGACGGCCGGCGTGCAGGATGATGAGATAGCCCGATGCGTGGAATCGGGCATGGACGGCTACTTAGAGAAGCCTTTCTCGTACGACCGGTTCCTTTCGGTCGTGGCGGACCATTTGCCATAGGGGGTGCTCCATAGGGATGGCGGTCGACCCCGGCCTATTCTTGGATGACTTCGAGGCGGAGGCCAGGACCCATGTGGGGAGGATTGAAGGCGCGTTCCTAAGCGGGTCCGACCTCATGTCCGACCCGGAATCGCTGAACGGGGTCTTCAGGGCCGCCCATAGCCTGAAGGGCACGGCCGTCTTCTTCTCGCTCGACAAGATAGTCTCCGTCGCCCATGAGCTGGAAAGCCTCTTCACCCGCATAAAGGAAGGCCGGCTGGCCGTGGACGAGGCGATATCGGACCTGGCGCTGCGGAGCGTGGATTGCCTTAATGATCTGATAGGCCATATGCGCGACGACGAGTCGATATCGGTGGACGGCCTGCTGGAGAGCCTGAGGGAGTATTCGGCCGCGCGGTCCGGCGCGGGCGGCGGGTCCGACGCGGGCGACGGGTCCGGCGCGGGCGACGGGTCCGGCGCGGGCGATGGGTCCGGCGCGGGCGACGGGTCCGGCGCGTCGGCCGATCCGGGCCATAAAGGCCATTGCCCCTTCTCGGGCGAGGCGCTTTCCAAGGAAACGGCGGCCGCCGTCCTCGACGCGATGCGGTTCGGCCACAAGGCCTACCGCGTCTCGCTCGCCTTCAACAGGAGCCTGGGCAAGCTCTTCAGGAACCCCAAGGCCCTCATCGACGGGATAGCCTCCGTGGGCGCCATACAGGAGGCCATCGTCGGCTCTGGTCGCATCGCCGCCCAGAGCCCGCCCGAACTGGCCGCGCGCATCGTGGCCGAGCTGACCGCCGCCGACGCCACCACATTGGATATGCTCGTGACCAGCGTCCTGGACCTCAGCCTCCTATCGATAGCGGCTGACCTCAGCCCACGCGACATCCGCCTGTTGCAAAAGGGTAATTTCACGGCCGGGTCCGGTACGGACGCCCAGCCCGACGACCGACCCGACGCCCAGCCCGACGACCGGCCCAACGACCTGCCGGCACGCAAGCCTGTCCCCGAGCCGCCGGATGGGGCCGGGCGGTCGGTAAGGCCCGCCGGGGAGGCGCCGCCCAAGGCCGCGGACTTCTCGCTCCGCATCGACATAGCGGTCATCAACGGCCTGCTCGACCTGGCCAACGAGATGATCCTGACGAGGAACCAGCTGGCCTCCGCCCTAGGCAGGAACGTAGGGTCGATAGCCGGGTTGGCCCCCATACTGCATGAGGTTAACAGGCTGACGGGCGAGATACAGGAGAAGGCCATGCAGTCCCGCATGCAGCCCATCAAGGTGCTGTTCTCCAAGTTCCCGAGGATAGTGCGCGACACCGCCAAAGCCCTGGGGAAGGAGATAGAGGTCGAGCTGGTCGGCGAGGAGGTCACCCTCGACAAATACCTCCTCGATTCATTGACCGACCCCATCACTCAACTCGTGAAGAACTCGGCGGACCACGGCCTGGAGGCCCCCGACCGCAGGGCCTCGCTCGGCAAGCCGCCCAAGGGGAGGCTGACGCTGGCGGCGTACATGCGCGACGGCTCGGCGGTCATCGAG
>WRCU01000110.1 GCA_009783805.1 Oscillospiraceae bacterium | reverse complement strand
GGCGCGGCAAGGAACTACTCCGTATCGAAGGACATCATCCTGGACAAGGGCTACTGTCTGGGCAACATCATAACCTTGCGCGACATAAGCGCCTACAGGGGCATGATCGACGAGATCACGGAGTTGAAGACCCAGGCGGACTCCGCCTCATCCGCCAAGGGCCTTTTCCTTTCGCATATGAGCCACGAGATACGAACCCCGCTGAACGCCATAATAGGCATGATAAGGATAGGGAGGAACGCCAAGGGGGCGGAGGAGAAGGACCATTGCCTGAGCAGGGCGGACGGCGCCTCCAGGCACCTGCTCAGCATAATAAACGACATACTCGACCTCTCGAAGATCGAGTCGGGCAAGTACGAGCTCTCATACGGCAGGACGGACTTGAGGAAGGCCGTTTCGGACGTGGCCGACTTCGTGGCCGTGCGCGCGGAGGAGAAGAAGGTCAGGCTCACGTTCGAGATAGGCAGGGACGTCCCGGCCTACGTCGAGTGCGACGGGCTCCGGCTTTCGCAGGTGATGACGAACCTCACGACCAACGCGGTGAAGTTCACGCCCGAAGGGGGCGCGGTGACGCTCACCATGGCGAAGGCGGAGGCGTCCGATGGGGTCGCCACGCTCAGGGTCGAGGTCTCCGACACCGGCATAGGCATATCGCCCGAACAGCAGTCCAGGCTCTTCTCCTCATTCAGCCAGGCCGACGCCGGGATCAGCAGGGAGTACGGCGGCACGGGCCTAGGGCTATCCATATCGAAGCACATCGTTGAGATGATGGGCGGCGAGATATGGATAGAGTCTGAGCTCGGCCTAGGGTCGAAATTCATATTCACGCTGAAGGCGAAGGAGCTCGCATTTGCGGAAGGCGAGGGCGCCGACGCGGCGGCGGGGGCGCTCCCGGACCGTGCGTACGACTTCTCGCGCTACAGCCTCCTGATAGCGGAGGACATCGACATAAACCGCGAGATCATAGGCGCCGTCTTGGAGGAGACCAGGGTCGCGGTCGAGTTCGCGGCGAACGGCAGGGTCGCCTACGAAAGGTTCCGCGAGAGCCCGGCGAAGTACGACTTGATCCTGATGGACGTGAACATGCCGGAGATGGACGGACATGAGGCTACGAGGGCCATACGCGCGCTCGGCACGGAGCGCGCCTTGGACGTGCCGATCATCGCCATGACCGCGAACGTCTTCAAGGAGGACATAGAGAAGTGCATCGAGTCGGGGATGGACGGCCATACCGGCAAGCCGGTCGAGGCGGCCCAGCTGTTCTCCGTGCTGAATAGGCACCTGCCCCGATTCAACGATGCCGCGAGTTTGAATGCCTGAAACAGGGAGCGATCGGCCTCAATCCTAAGATAGCGGGGCGGCAAGCCCTGTCATACGCCCCCGTCACGCCTCGCCGGTCGGGGTAAGCGCCACCTCGGACCGTATCAGCCTGGCGAGGATCCTCAAGGTGTCGGAGGCGGCCACCGCGGTGGACAGCCTGCCGTCATGGTGCAGCAAGATGAACCTGCCGCCTTCGCCTTTCTTTATCTGACGCAACAACCTCTCACCCATGTATTCGACCAGGAAGAACCCGCCGTTCACGAACTCCTTGGTGACGTGCGCGAAGGCCTGGTCGCCCTTCATCACCCTGAAGCCCATCAGGTCGTTGTCATTTATATGGATGAAGCATGCTTTCTCCTTCGGCACGCCGTCGACCTTGCCGGAGATGACCGGCATGTGCCTCTGGCCCAGGACCTTCGAAAGCGAATAGTCGAAGACTGGCAGCACCTTAAGCAGCGAGTCGAACGCGTCGAGCCATGTCTCCGACGCCGCCCCCGCGGCTGCCGCCGCCCCGGCTCCGCCGTCCGCGCCGCGCCCGCCGCCCAGCGTCCGCCCCGCGGGTCCGCCGCGCCCGCCGAGCGCGCCGTCCCTCGCGTCCCGGCCGCCCATGTCCCTGCCGCCCGCGTCCCGCGGACGCGCCCCCGCCCCCGCCCCGGGGCCATCCATGCCGCCCGCCATGGATCCCGGCCCGGATCCCGGTCCGGATCCATCGCGGGCCAGGCCCGCGATCCCCCGGCCATCCGCGTCGGTGCGGGGCTGGGCGGCGTCCCCGCCCTCGTCAAAGTCCCCTAAGGTATAGTCGATCAGGTCCCTGCCCACCGCCTTTGCGATCTGCTTGAAATGGCCGGCGGTGATGACCCTCTTCCCGTCCTCGACGTCCCTCAGGAAGTCGGCGGAGACCCCCGCCTTCTTCGCGAGCGCCTCATGCGTCAGCCCCGCGGACTCCCTCGCGCCCTTGATCTGCATGCCCATGCGACTCATCAACTTATACCCTTTGCGTTCCCTTACTTCCTATCCAGGTAGCAATCCAGGCAATAGTACCTGCCGTCCCCGTCTTCGCCTACGTAACGCTTGCGCATCAGCTTGCCGCAGACCGAGCACCCCACCTCGACGAACGGTTCCTCGCCGTCGTCATCGACGTCATCCTCGTCATCATCGACGTCATCATCGTCGTCATCGACGTCCATGCCATCATCGTCGTCATCGACGTCGTCATCGACATCATCGTCGTCATCGACGTCATCATTACCACCCGCGTCGGGGTCCGCCCCGGGCCTCGCCCCGGATCCATCGCAGGCCATGCCCGCATCGGAGCCAAACCCGGACCCCGATCCGGATCCATCGCGGCTGCCCATGCCGTCGCCGCGGGCCTGGCCCGCGACCTCGCCGTCGGCCTCAGCCATCATCCCTCTTCCCGCCCTTCCCCGTCCGCATCGGGGCCCGCATTCTCGTCCCCCAGCTCCGCGCCTACGGTTCCCGGCCCATTATCCCCGTCTTCCGGCCCGTCATCATCGGCTTCCGAATCCATGGCGGCGGCCGAGACCATGGCGGCCTCAGCGGCGGCCAGGCAGCACTTCTTATACTTCCTCCCGCTGCCGCACGGGCACGGGTCGTTCCTCCCTATCTTCTCATTGAAGTATGTGTTGTCCTTTATATACCGCGCCTTGATATCCTTGCGCTCCTCCGCCGTCAGCAAGGCGTCCCACTCCCCGAGGCCGTACAGCCACTTCGCCTTCGCCTTTATCATGTTGTAGTAGAGCTTTTTATAGTCGACCGTTATGTCGACCTCCGAGTCCTCGTCCAGCTCATTGATGTCTATGGTCCCCTCGAGGCTCTCGCTTATGCCGTCGAGTATCCCCGCGAACTCGACGGGGTCGACCTTATACTCCTCCGCGAGGTCCTTGAGCGGCCCCTTGACGTTCCTCTCGCCCGAGGCGAGCACCTTGGCGTAGAAGTCCTTCTCCCTCAGGTAGTAGGCGTCCATTCCGCCATTGCCGCCGTAGCGCATGCTCTCGACCCGTTCCTCCCAGCGCTTCCCCATATCGGCCATACGCAGCCATCCCCCCTAAAGCTATTCGCCTTGCCCTCTCCTGCCGTCCAGCACGTCCATGTATATGCTCTCGACCTTCTCGCCGAATCCCGTGATGGAGAGGCCCCGCACGGACTCCCTGGCGTTGCGCGACAGCTCCGCCCCGGCCGGCCCGCCGCCCAGGATCGACTCCGCGTACCCCGCTATCTCGCCCACGTCGTCCACGACGAACCCGTTATGCCCGTGCGTCACGATGTTCTCCACGCACTCGTCCCTGCGCCCGATCACCGGCAGCCCCGAGGCCATGGCCTCAGCGAAGGTCAGCCCCTGCGTCTCGGTGACCGACAGGCTGATGAACATGTCGGCCAGATTGTAGTAGGCCCCGATCGTGGCCCACGGCCTCTCGCCCGCGAAGATGACCTCGCCTTCCAAGGCCAGCTCGCCCACCCTGGCCTCGAGCGCCTTCCTCAGCGGGCCGTCGCCGACCAGGAGGAGCCTCGCGTTCCCCACCCGTTCCTTGATGGCCGGGAACGCCTCGACGATCAGGTCCACGCTCTTCTCCTTGGCCAGCCTGCCCACGTACAGGACCACCTTGTCGCCGGGCCCGATGCCGAGGGAATCCCTGAGCGAGCCGAGCCCGCCCTCCGAGTGGCCCTCCCTAAGGAAGGGCCCGAAGTCGATCCCCGTCGGGATGACGTGTATGGGCTTGGTTATTTCGTAGTCCTCGAGGATCGTCAGGGTCTTCCGTGAAGGCACGATGACCGCGTCGCACTTCTGGCACACGTTGTATGAGAGGTACTGGGTTATCCTGTCCGTGGCCCCCCTCATCCTGCCCCTGGAGATGTAGTGGAAGTACTCCCTGTAGACGGTATGGTACGTGTGGACCACCGGTATGCCCAGCTTCCTGGCCATGCGCCGCCCGATGATGCCTATGGAGAACTCCGTCTGGGAGTGGAACAGGTCTATCCCGATCTCCTTGACCTTCCTCACCGCCTTCGGCGAGTAGACGAAACCGACGCGCCTCTCGGGCAGGAAGACGAAGGGCATGCTGGCTATCCTGAAGACCCTGCCTTCGCGCTCCTCCGCCTCCTTCTCCGCATCCGTGAGGTTGGGGTTCGTGGTCGTGAATATATAGACGTCGTGGCCGCGCCTCCTGAGCTCCCTCTCGAGGAGGATCGTCGAGGTGGCGACCCCGTTTATCTCAGGGTAGTACGTGTCCGAGACTAATCCGACCTTCATCGTATATGGACCTCTTGCCGGCGATGGTTCCTACGGGGCTGGGCGACGTTGAGTCCCACGAAGCGGGCGGCGCCCGTCCCTTCCTGATTCTATTGGATTTTGCTAGAATAGACAACACGGCCCGAGACGGCGTGACAGGGCACCGAAAGGCATGGCGGATGAACATAGGCGAAAAGATAAAGAGCCTGCGGATCAAGATGCAGATGACCCAGGAGGACCTGGCCAACAGGGTCGACCTCTCTAAGGGATTCATCTCGCAGCTCGAGAGGAACCTGACGTCGCCGTCGATCTCGACGTTGGTGGACATACTCGAGTGCCTGGGGACCGACCTGAGGAACTTCTTCAACGAGCCCATCGAGGAGATGGTCGTCTACGGCAAGGACGACATATTCGAGAAGGAGGACAGGCAGCTTAGGTGCGTCATATCGTGGCTCATACCCAATTCGCAGAAGAACGACATGGAGCCCATCATGATGACGCTGGAGCCGGGCGGGGCCTCCATGGTTGGGGACCCCCACGAGGGGGAGGAGTTCGGGTACGTCCTCTCCGGGCACATATATATAACGCTGAACGGGAAGAGGCACAAGTGCAAGAAGGGCGAATCGTTCTACTTCAAGCCCACCTCGGAGCATGGGATTTCCAACCCTTCGAAGTCCGAGGCCGTGGTCCTGTGGGTCTGCACGCCGCCGAGCTTTTAGGGGGGGCCCACGGATGATCAGCGGCCGCGAGATAATGCAGACGATAGAGATGATAGAGCGGGAGAACCTCGACATCCGCACGGTCACCATGGGCATCTCGATCATGGATTGCTGCGACGGCGACCACAAAAGGGCGGGGGCGCGCATATACGACAAGGTCGCGGGCAAGGCGGAGCGGCTCGTCGGCGTGTGCGAGGCCATCGAGCGTGAGTTCGGCATCCCCATAATAAACAAGCGCGTGGCCGTAACGCCCATCTCGGACGTGGCCGCGTCCAGCGACGCCGAGGACTACGCGTTCTTCGCCGGGGTGATGGAGCGTTCGGCCGAAGCCATAGGCGTCAACTTCATCGGCGGCTTCTCCGCCTTGGTGCATAAGGGGTTCACGCCCAGCGACCGCAGGCTCATCGACGCGATCCCGCGCGCCCTCTCGGGGACCTCGCGGGTGTGCTCATCCGTGAACGTCGCCAGCACCAAGTCCGGCATCAACATGGACGCCTGCGCCCTCATGGGCGAGGCCGTCAGGCGGGCGGCCGCCGAGTCCGCGTCCCAAGGCTCCATAGCGTGCGCGAAGATCGTGGTCTTCGCGAACGCG
>WRCU01000109.1 GCA_009783805.1 Oscillospiraceae bacterium | reverse complement strand
TCGTCCATGCTGCTGGAGACGGTGGTGGTCGCCCGGGCGAAAGGCTCTTGCGCGGCCAATCCCCAAATCCTGGCAGTCGGAGCCGCGGATATGGTATAATGGCGGATTGAGGGGGGTGTGAGCTCATGGACGTGCGTAAGGCGAATAGGATGATCCTCATCCTGATCATATTGATAACGATAACCCTGATAGTCATCAACGTGGGGTCCTCGCCCGACGAAGGGGAGGGCGCGGGCCCGCCGTCCGCGGTCGCGGACGGTGACGGCGGCGTGGGCGCCCTTGCGGACGGGGGGCTGTTCCCCAAGCTGATCAACCTGGGCAAGGACGCCACGGGCCTGGGGCGGGAGGCCGATGGGGGCGATGGGGACGGCGCCGCCCAGACCCCGGGCCTGGGCGACCAATCGGGTGAGGACGGATCCCCGCCGAGCGCCAGGCCGACCCCGCCCGAGATAGACCTCGAGGCCGTCAAGCCCAACGAGTCGGGCTTCATCATGGTCGTCATGTTCCACAAGTTCGCGGAGAGCTTCACGCCCACGCAGGCGGACCCCGGCGAGTACATCATGACCTTCGACGCGTTCAGGGATCTGCTGCACACGCTCTACGACAGGGACTACAGGCTCATATCGATGTCCGACTACCTAAACAACCACATCGACGTACCGGCCGGGTGCGTCCCGATCGTCTTCACCTTCGACGACGCCACGTCCAGCCAGTTCAGCCTGATACGCAACGGCGAGGGTGAGCTGGAGGTGGACCCGAACACGGCGGTGGGCATCCTGCTCGAGTTCAACGAGACCCATCCGGACTTCGGCGTCAAGGGACTCATCAGCGTCTGCATGAAGATGGGCATCTTCTCCGGGATAGGGACCGTCACGGAGAAGCTCGCCATACTGACCGGCCTGGGGTTCGAGATAGGGAACCATACGACGAACCACACGGTGCTCAGCGGCGTGAACGACAAGGCGGTGCTGCAGCAGCTTCTCGGCGAGAACCAGGCCATGGTCAACGACGCGCTGGGCAGCTACGACATGGAGGTCTTCACCCTGCCTCAGGGCGCCATGCCGCCGAGGGACATAAGGGAGTACCTGTATAAAGGATGGTACGAGACGACGTCATATGAGCATAAGGGCGTCCTCCTGGTCGGCGCCGACCCCGCGCGCCCGCCGGGGCACGTGGACTACAGCAGGGAGATCCCGAGGGTCAGGGCCTCCGGCGTTAAGCTGGTGGACTACGACCTCACGTACTACCTCGACCTGCTGCTGCGCAGCAGCGAGTACGTGAGCGACGGCGACCCGTACACGGTCACGGTGCCAGCCAACAAGGCGGACAAGATGGACCCTGACGTGATAGAGGCCCAGGGCAGGACGTTGCGCATATATTGACGGCGAAAGGGTCGGGGTAGGCTCGCGATGGCATCGATTGCGGACTTGGCAAAGGGCGGGGCGCTCATCTACGACGGTTCCAAGGGAGCCATGCTGCAGGCGATGGGCCTGAGGGGGGATGAGGCCTCCGAGTCCTGGAACGAGGCCCGCCCGGACGACGTCCTCGGCGTCCACGCCGGCTACGTCGCCGCCGGCTCCGAGGTGATCCAGACGAACACGTTCCCCGGCAACCGCCGGTCGCTGGCCTCGCATGGGATAGGCGGCAAGGTAGGCGACCTGAACCGGGCCGGTGTGGCGCTCGCCAGGAGGGCCGCGGACGGCGCCGCCTTGGTGGCCGCCTCGGTCGGGCCGACAGGCGGGTTCCTGGAACCCGCCGGGGACATGACGTTCGAGGGAGCGTACGCGGACTACCGCGAGCAAGCCTCCGCGCTGTCGGAGGCCGGGGCCGACCTCATCAACCTCGAGACGTTCACCGACCTAGGGGAGATGCGGGCCGCCATATTGGCCGCTAGGGACTGTTGCGGCCTGCCGGTCGTCGCGTCCATGACGTTCGACGCGGGCGGGAGAACGCTCTCCGGCAACACGCCCGAGGCGTGCGCCATAGCCTGCCAGCACCTAGGAGTCGCCATGGTCGGCGCGAACTGCTCCGGCGGGCCGGAGAGCCTACTGGGGCCGATCAGGAGGATGCGGGGCGTCTCCAGGCTGCCCCTCAGCGTGAAGGCGAACGCCGGCCTGCCTGAGGTGGTGGGAGGGAAGACCTTCTTCAAGCAGACCCCCGAGAGTTTCGCATCCTACGCGGACGCGTTTTTGGATAGCGGGGTCAGGCTCATAGGCGGCTGCTGCGGCACGACACCCGAGCATATCAAGGCCCTAGCGACGGCGGTCGACGCGCACCCCTCGCGCAAGGCCCCGTTCGAGGCCCTGCCGGACGCCTCCGCCGAGTTCGTCTCATCCCCCTACGCCCACCTGCCTTTTACGGAGGCGCTCAAGTTCGCGTCACTGCCATGCGGCTCGGGCCCCGCCATGAAGGCGTTCGCCGAGGGCGACGCGGAGACCCTGGTCGGATGGGCGGCGGACCTGGCCGACGGATCGGAGGACTGCCTTTTTTTAGACTTCGGCCCAGTGGCGGCGTTCGGCCCGGCGGAGGCCCACGGCCCGGCCGCGCCATACGGGGGCATGTGGGCCTTGGTAAGCTCGCTGAGCCTCTCAATCAGGAAGCCGGTGGCCATTAGGGCGGCGGACGCAGGCGTGTTTGAGGGTTTCCTGCGCTATTACCCCGGACGCGTCGCTTACGTGTTGGAAGGGCTGCCCGCAGGGCAAGGCCGGGTCCTTTCGGCGATCGCAAAGTGTTACGGCGCGCTCGAGGTGGGTTTGCCGGCCTAGCCCGGTGAGGTGGGCTAACCGGCCCGATCCGGCGATGTGGGCTAGCCGGCCCGATCCGGCTATAGGAGGTTGAATGGCTGAGCTAAGGTGGCACCCATTGACGCGGGACTGGGTGATGGTGGCCTCCCATAGGCAGGACAGGCCGCAGATGCCGGAGGACTTTTGCCCCTTCTGCCCTGACAAGAGCGACAAGGTGCCGAAAGGCTACGCCGTCCATAAGTACGACAACGACTTCCCGGCGCTGTCTACCTCACCCCCGGTCCCGGACGGCGTGGGCGGGGGCCTCTTCAAGGTCGGGCCCTCATACGGGAAGTGCGAGATCATCCTCTACTCGCCGGACCACCATGCGACGCTGCCCCAGCTTTCGGTCCCGCACGTGGCGTCGCTCGTGGACCTTTGGGCCGAGCGCCACGCCGAGCTGGCGAGGGACCCGCTTATTAAGTACGTGTTCATATTCGAGAACCGCGGCGAGGTGGTGGGCGTGACCATGCCCCACCCGCATGGGCAGATATACGGCTACCCGTTCGTCCCGAAGAAGATCGAGCTGGAGCTCGCCTCGTGCGCCGCGCATCACGATGAGACGGGCCGCTGCCTCATATGCGACCTCGCGGCGGCTGAGGTCGCGGACGGCAGGAGGCTGATATTCGGGAACGCGTCATTCGTGACGTACCTGCCGTTCTTTTCGGAATACCCGTACGGCGTATACATAGCATCCAAGGGCCACGTGGGCTCGATCGACCGGTTCGGCCCGGGCGAGAGGCTGGACCTGGCCGAAGCCATCCGCTCGACGGTCGGGATGTACGACGCCCTGTTCGGGAAGCCGTTCCCGTACATGATGTGCATGCACCAGTCGCCGGTGAACGTAAGCGGCGCGCCCGAGCTGCACTTCCACGTCGAATTCTTCCCGCCGATGAGGTCGGAGGCCAAGCAGAAGTTCAACGCGTCGAGCGAGACGGGCGTATGGGCCCATTGCAACCCCACGGCCCCGGAGGAGAAAGCCGTCGAGCTGCGGGAGGCCTATGGACGCTTCCTGGCCGGCGGCGGATAGCGGCGGCCGGCGCGGTCAGGCGCTCCGAGCGTTAGGCGGGCGCCTACGGCGGGTTCGGCATATGGAGGCGAAAGGAAGGTGGCGTTGATGCCGATGAGGCTGGATGAGCTGGGGAGGCTGTTCGTAGGCCTGTACGGTGACGGGGGCGGCGAAAGGATACGCTGCTTCGCCTCGCCGGGCAGGGTGAACCTGATCGGCGAGCATACCGACTATAACGGCGGGTACGTGCTGCCGGCCGCGCTGAGCCTATGCTCCACGTGCGCGGTCAGGCCCCGCGCCGACGGCGTCGTGAGGCTGGCCGCCACGGACCTCGGCGGCGCGCCGGTCGAGGCGCGGTTGGACTCGCTGGACGGTTATAGGGGCCTGAAGTGGGGCAACTACCAGCTGGGGGTGGCCGACCAGCTGCTTAAGGCGGGGTACGCCCTCCCGGGGTGCGACATGCTCTTCCACGACGAGGTGCCGCTGGGCGCGGGGCTTTCGTCGTCGGCGGCCATCGAGGTCGCCTCCGCCCTGGCGTTCATCTCCACGGCCCGCGGCCCGGCGGGCGGCGCGCCTGCGATGGGCATGCCGGAGGTGGCCAAGCTCGCGCAGCGGGCCGAGCATGAGTACGTGGGGGTGAAGTGCGGGATCATGGACCAGTTCGCGTCCGCGATGGGCAGGGAGGGCCACGCCATGCTCCTGGACTGCAGGGACCTGTCGCACAGGCACATCCCGCTCAGCATAGGGGGCCACGCCTTCGTAATAGCCAACACCAATAAAAAAAGGGCGCTCTCCGATTCCAAGTACAACGAGAGGCGCGCTGAGTGCGAGGCCGGGCTCGCCTCGCTGAAGGCCCGCATGCCGGGCATAGCCTGCCTGGGCGACGTCACCGTCGAGGGCTTCGAGGAGAACGCGGGCGCCATAGCCGACGGGGTGGTGAGGCGCAGGGTCAGGCACGTGGTCCATGAGAGCCGCAGGGTCCTGGACTCCGTGCGCGCGTTGGGGTTCGGAAACCCCACGGGGTTTGGGCGGCTGATGGTGGCCTCCCACGAGTCGCTGAAGGCTGACTACGAGGTCACGGGGATGGAGCTGGACGCCTTGGTGGAGGCGGCGCTCGCGCAGAAGGGTGTATTGGGCTCGAGGATGACCGGCGCGGGCTTCGGAGGCTGCACCGTCAGCCTGGTCAGGGAGGCGGACGTCGAGGCCTTCATCGAGGGCGCCGGCTCGATGTATGAAAAAAAGGTCGGCTACGCGGCGACCTTCTACAGGTGCGCCACCGGCGACGGCGGCAGGGAGCTCGCTTGATCCTCGCCTCCGACTGGGGGGACTATGAGCTGCTCGACTGCGGTGACGGTGAGAAGCTCGAGCGTTGGGGCCCCTACGTCCTCTCGCGCCCAGACCCGCAGGCCATATGGCCGAGGAGGGAAGGCGCCGGGCTTTGGGCCAGGAGGCACGCCGAGTACGTCCGAGGGCCCGAAGGCGGGGGATGGTCGGCCCGCGGCAAGATGCCGGGCAGGTGGACGGTCTCGTATAAGGGCGTGCGCCTCATCGTGGAGCCCACCGCCTTCAAGCACACGGGGGTGTTTCCGGAGCAGGCGCCGAACTGGGACTGGGCCAGGGGGTTGATTATCGAAGCCCTTACGCGCAGGGCCCAGGTCAGCGTCCTCAACCTGTTCGCGTACACGGGGGCCTCGACGGCCTTCTGCGCATCGGCGGGGGCGGGCGTCTGCCACGTCGACGCCTCTAAGGGGACGGTGGCCCGCGCGAAGGAGAACCTGGCGGGGAACGTCCGCGGCGGCGCGGCGGCGGCGAACCCCGGCGTCAGGTTCATCGTGGACGACGTGAAGAAGTTCGTCGGGCGTGAGGCGAGGCGCGGCAACAGGTACGACTGCGTCATCATGGACCCGCCCTCATACGGGAGGGGGCCGACCGGCGAGACCTGGAGGCTGGAGGATGACATATGCGGATTGGTGGGGGCGGCGGTCGGACTGCTTTCCGACGACCCCGTGTTCGTCCTGCTGAATTCCTATACGGCGGGCCTGGCCCCGTCCGTCCTGGGCAACGTCCTTAGGGCGCCGCTCTCGGAGGGGCCCCACGCCGGCAAGGCGGCCGCGGCGGCCGTC
>WRCU01000108.1 GCA_009783805.1 Oscillospiraceae bacterium | reverse complement strand
GAGCTGGCCATAGACGGGATCGACGATGGGGTAGTGACCCATGGGCTGCGGTGGTCGGGCCTGGTATACGGCGAGGAGTATATCCCCTCTACCTTTAGGTTGGCGGAGGTCGCCGAGGAGCAGGACCCCCTGCAGAGGCACCCCAGCGTCCTGGCCGAGGTCCGCGTGGGAGGCAGGCCGGCCTTGTTCGGCCTGGGGATCGACCCCAAGGCCCCGGTCGCCGTCAGCCTCGTGGAGAAGAGGAGGCTCGCCAAGCCCGGCGCGAGGATGGACGTCTTCATCAACGTGCGCAACAACCTGCCCGCGGACGCGGAGCTCACGTTCTCCCTACCCAGGAACTCGCTCACGAGGTTCGACGAGTCGAGGTTCACGCTGGCCCTGACCAAAGGAAAGGACCGGACCGTCAGGACGGGGGCCGAGGTCCTGGGATGCGGCCACCGGGCCTTGGCCGTGAGGTACAAGGTCAGGCTCGCGGGCGGCGGGGGCGTCGCCTTCACGCGCCCCCTGCACCTGGTCAACCAAGGCACGGACGGCACGTTCGCATTCGAGACCGAGGATAGCCGCGGCTGCGCCTGCGGCATATGGCGGCTTCAGCTGAGCAGGAAGGATAACTCCGCCTCCTTCCACCACGCGCTGGGCGGCCAGCGTGCCGGCTTTCCCGTGGGGCGCCTGGGCAAGCCCTTCGACGATGAGTTCAACCTCATGAAGCCCGTCAGGTTCACCGTCAGGCGCAAGGGCGGCGGGGCCGAGGTGGAGGCGGCCTTCGCCTCTGGCAGGTTCCCGGGCATCGCCCTGACCGAGAGGTATGAGGTCAGCCCATCCGGGACGGTCGCGAAGACCCAGGTGGTGACGAACATGGCGGACGCCGTCGCCGACATGCACGTAAGGGCGGGGATCAACTCCGACGTCGGGAGCCGTGCCGTGCTGCATCACGGCGGGGAGGTGCACGCCGTCTGCGACGACCTTGGCTACGGCTTCTCCGACCTGCCGGCGGAGGGCATCGACGAGAACTGGGTCTTTGAGGACGGCAAGGGACACAAGGCCGGCATATGCTGGCCCTTGGGGCTGAAGCCTAAAGTCCAGTGGGGCAACATGCTGTCGTTCGAGACGCCTACGGGTCCCCTGAGGGCGGGCGCGTCCTTCGCGGCGGGCCCGTTCACCTACGCGGGCGGGGCCTTCGAGAACTTTTGGGACTTCCGGAACCACGCGATGGGCCTGTACTCCGAGGAAACGCCCAAGAAACGCAACCACCTGGAGCTCATCGTGAACGGCGGCAACCCGTTCCTCACCTATGGGCCCGATCCGGGCAAGGCAACGCTAAGCCTGCTCCTACGCAACAACAGGCAGAAGAAGTACAAAGGCGCGTTCACGTTCTCCTCCCCCGACGGCATATTGGGTGAGGTGACCATGGAGGATGACGGCGACTCGGCCTTCGACCGAAAGGAGGCCCAGCCTCCCTTGGATATGGGCGCCGTCGCGCCCGGCGCGTACAGGGTCAGCCTCGCGATCAAGGCCGCGGGCTATGAGGGATTATTGGAACGGGCCGTCGTGGCCTGCCGCGGGGACGCTGAGGTGAGGCTGGGATCCTTAGGGGGCGGCGCCGGATCGGACGACCACCCGTACGGGGAGACGCTGACGGCCGAGAACGGCGGCGTCAGGCTCTCGGTCACCCCCGGGCATTCCGACGCCCTACGGTCCCTGACCCATTCGGGCCGTGAGTGGCTGCATTCCGGCTATCCGAGGCTGGAGCCGTACTATTGGTGGAACCCATACGTGGGCGGCCTGCAGACCGTACCCGAGCGGATGAGCTACGGCAACGTGCTGAGGGAGGATATACGGGCGCGGCACGTCGGGATGGCCGACTCCATGGGCGGCGACTGGCGGGGCATCGCCGCCGAGGTGAGGATAGGCGTGATGGACCACCACAAAGGCATGGGGTACGTGAACTATTACCTGACGAAGCCGGACGCACCCGTAATCTGCCACTTCACCGAGGTCCGCAACCAGACGGGGACGTACCGCCACCTAGCCATGGAGACGGGCATCTTCCTTTCGGGCCGTGAGGGGCTCTCGGACGTGACCGCCTCTTTCGCGGGGGAAGACGGCGCCGATCAGATCAGGCGCATGGGCGAGGAGCTATGGCAGGGGTTCAAAGGCCTCATCACCATGGCGCGCGGGCTGGGAACGGACGGCGGCGGTATGATGCACATATTCAAAGACGCGGCGCGGGACGGCGGGAACGGCAGGGTCTCTGGCGACATAAGCTCAGCATCCGTCCACTACGTGTCCCATACCCGCACGGAGGACGGCGGCGTGTACCGGACCCGCCCCATCTTCATCGTCTTTTCGGATAAGAAGCTAAGGCACGACTCGTTGGACGACTTGTCGAACGTCCATTTCAATTGATGGCGACGGAGCATAGCGATATGCCTGCCGATGACGGCGCGGCCGCGCCAGGTTACGGGATCATCGACGCGCACATGCACCTTTCGCGCGTCAAGGCCTTCTCCGACTTCGCCTCCGAAGTCTCCGGGGTGGACTACACGGAGGAAGGGCATAGGCTGGAGGCCGCCTCATGCGGCATCATCGGCTCGGTATGCATGGGCGTTTCCGAAAGGGTCCCGGGGTCCTTTCCCGACGCTGCGGCCCGGTCACCCATGCGGACGGGTCCGGATGCCGCCGCCTTAAAGCTTAGCCATGGATCGGCGGGCGTGAATGCACCGAAGCCGGGCGAAGGCGGGCCCCGCACGGACGGCCTGCCCCGCGCGATGGGCGTCTGCCTCGGCATCAACCCGCACACCCTGGACGAAGGCGCATTGATGGCGGCCGACATGCTGTGCTCAGACGAGGGCGCCGGGGTCGTGGGGTTAAAGGCCTACCTAGGTTACTACCACGTCGACGCGTACGACCCTGTATACGCCCCCGCTTACGACCTGGCGGAAAGGCACGGGCTCCCCGTCGCGTTCCATACGGGCGAGACTTTCGCCCAGGGCGGCCTCCTCGAGTACTCCCATCCGCTCAGGCTAGACAGGCTGGCCGTCGCGAGGCCCAACCTGAGGATCGTCATATGCCATGTCGGCGTCCCCTGGGTCTTCGACGCCTGCGAAGTGGCCTGCAAGAACAGGAACGTCTTCGTGGACCTTTCGGGCCTGCTCATAGGGAACGCGGCCTACATTGATACGATGGCCTCGAAGCCGCTTCTTTCCGAACGCTACGCGCAGGCCCTGACCTTCCTGGACGACTACGGGAAGGTGCTATTCGGCACGGACTGGCCCCTCGCCCCCATGGGCGCGTACCTGAGGCTATGCATGGGTTTGGTGCCGCCCGAGGCGCGAAGGCGGGTCTTCCGTGACAACGCGCTCAAGGTCTATGATAGGCTTCCGAAGGCTCTAGGCTTGCCTGAGCCGAACCCATAAACCCGTTCCAGTCGGCCTTACAACCTTGATTATCGCTTTAATCATGCCTTGAACCTCGCGTTCGCCGCGTACCCCGGGTTCAGGATCCCCTTCGGCGACCCCCCCGAAAAGAACTCGACTATCGCCTTGGACGCCAGCGTATGCACCTTGATCCGGACGCGGAGGTTGTTGGTCGCGACGTGCGGGGTCAGGACCACGTTGGGGAGCCCCTTGAGCGGCGAGTCCGGCGCCATCGGCTCCGGGTCGGTCACGTCCAGCCCGGCGCCCGCCAGGTCGCCGCACTCGAGCGCCCTAATCAAGGCTTCCTCGTCGATGAGCGCGCCCCTCGCGGTGTTGATGAGTATCGCGCGCTTGCCCAGCCCGCTGAGGAACCTGCCGTCGACCATCCTGTCGGTTTCCGGCATGGAGGGCAGGTGCAGCGATATGATGTCCGCCTCCCTGCGGATGTCCTCGAGTCCGCACTTCACGACCCCATGCCCTTCCATCACGCCCGCGTCCACGTAGGGGTCATAGGCAAGGATCCTGTCGAAGGGGAACGGCCTCAGCATCGACGCCAGGCTCCGGGCTATGGCCCCGAACCCTATTAGGCCCACGGTGCCCTCCATCGCCTTGTCGACCGTGTGGTGGCGCGGCCAGCCGACTATCCCGGCGTGGTAGCCGACCACGTTGTGCGTGACGCAGAGCATCAGGGTGAGCGCGAACTCGGCGACCGACTCGGAGTTGCACCCCGGCAGGTTCATGGCCGCTATCCCAAGCTTCGCGGCGTACCCATGGTCCACGGCGTCGTAGCCGACCCCATGCCTCACTATGAGCTTCAGGTCCGGCATCTGGTCCAGGACCCTCTTATTGAACGGCTCGCCGCCCGCTATCACGCAGTCGTAGCCCTTGAGCCTTTCGGCGTACCCGCCCCCCCAGTGCGAAACGGCCTCATATCCGATCCCCGCCTCCGCCAAGGGCGCCCCGCATTCCGGCCGCTCCATGAAGACGTCGCCCGCGCACGTTACCGCCACCTTCAGCTTCCTGTCCATCGCCCATCCCCCGTATCAGTAGTTTTCCGCGACGTCCACCGCCATGGCGCACCAGTCCCATAGCCGGCTGGGGTCGCCGTCCAGCGTGATGATCGTCTTCATGAGGATCTCCATCGCGCAGCCGTGCCTGCGCGCCATCCCGCAGGCCCCGACCAGCTCCGCGCGCATGAGGTCCCTCGGCCAAGGCGACGTGGCCAGATAGTTCGGGTTCGGCTTGTACGAGACCGCCAGGTCCTTCCCGCAGGCCTCCATGATACCCTCGAGGTCCTTGGCGAACGCCACGGCCGTGACCTTGCGCAGCCGAGGCAGCGACTCCCTGGCCAACCCCACCTTGCCGCCCATGTCCTCGCAGCACCCGTAGTAGCTCAGGCCGAACAGGCCGGCCCACTCCCCCTCGTGCCCGAACGCGAACTCGCGCTGCATTTCGGGCGAGACCGCCGTGAGTATCTGGTCGCGGCCGTCGCCCCAGTTGTCGATCAGCCTGGCGCCTATCCCGCCTTCCGTGGGCCTCGGCAGCCGCGACGTGTAGCCGTAGCCGCCCGCGCTAACGGCCACGTTCCGGTTGTTGGACGAGAGGATCCCCAGTCCCTCGCAAATCCTCGCCCTCTGGACGCTGACCTCGACGTACCTGGCCATGGCCGCGTGCATCAGGCCCGGGTCGTCATGGAAGTCGGCCATGCCCCTCTCGATGCCCATCCATTGCATTAGCTCGTCCCAAGGCGCGAAGTTGAAGTGCTCGACCCCGTGCAGCTTGACCCGCAGAACCCCGGCGAAGGCTTCCCGCAGCATCCCCAGGCGCCTATCGGTCTCGGCCTCGTCATAGGTCACCTCGGCGTCCTTTATCTTGCCCAGGTCGGCGATCGAGCCTATCTGCCGCCCAAAGGCCACCGCCGTCCTGAACCCCTCCGTATACGGCGATGACTGCCAGATGCCGTACCTGCGGTCAACGTAGGCTACGGGGCAATAGACGACGTCCTCCACCACCCGGTGGCACCTCATCCTCCGCCACTCGTATATGGCGAGCAGCAAGGAGGATTCGATCGATCGCAGGAAAGGGTCGGCGCATCGGGGCGCAAGCTCGTCGCCGTAGTCGATGGCGTACATGGGGTAGTCGCGCGCGAGGACGGCCGGGCAGCCCGGCACGCCGTCGTTCACCGCCGTCCATATGCGCTCGTTCCGCACGTTGGCCGGGTCGGCGGCGATCTCCGCCACGGCCTTCCCCAGCTCGCGCAGCCTATGATAGTCGCCCGCGATGGATCCGCCCATCCGCCCCCCTATTTTTTGTGGTACAGGTTCGTGCCGTAATATGTAGGCTCACACGTGATGTTGACCCCCAGCTTCCTGTATATGCTGACGTCGACCTGGGACAGCAGGACGGTCGAGTGGGCCTCCCCGCCCCTCAGCTTGGGCAGCTGGCCCAGCACCAGCTCCGCGGTGGGGTTCGTGGCCGTGCAAATGGAGAGCGCGATCAGGACCTCGTC
>WRCU01000107.1 GCA_009783805.1 Oscillospiraceae bacterium | reverse complement strand
GCGGTCCTTTCATTGAACTCCTTCACGAAGCCCATCAGGTTTACGCCGTGCTGCCCCAGCGCTGGTCCGACCGGTGGTGCGGGCGTCGCCTTCCCCGCCGGAATCTGCAGTTTCACGACCGCTATGACCTTCTTGGCCATGATAGCCACCTCCCAACCTATCCGTATTTTTCGGGCCTGCCGGCCCCGTCATGCATACCCCGCGCGGCGGGCCCTTTATCGCGGCCGCCGCCATGCCCGCCCCCGGGCCCTATATCCTATGGACCTGGAACAGCTCCAGCTCCACCGGCGTCTCCCTCTCGAACATGGATATCCTCACGCGGACTTTGTTCTTATCGGCGTTGATCTCCTCGACGGACCCGATGAACCCTTCCAGGGGACCTTCCATTATCTTGACGGAGTCGCCCACCTCATAATCTATAGTGGGCGCGAACTCCTCGACGCCTATCACTCTTATCTCGTTGTCCGACAGCGGCACGGGCTTGGACCCCGGGCCGACGAAGCCTGTCACCCCACGCGTGTTGCGGACGACGTACCACGCGTCGTCGCTCATAATCATCTTGATCATCACGTACCCGGGGAAGACCTTCCTTAGGGTCGTCTTCCTCTTGCCGTCCTTGATCTCTATCTGCTCCTCCATCGGGACGATGATGTCGAAGACGCAGTCGTGCATGTTCCTGTTCTCGACTATCTTCTCAAGGTTCGCCTTGACCTTGTTCTCATAGCCGGAATACGTGTGCACCACGTACCACTTCGCATCGTCGACGGACTCGGTCCCCAGCATAAAACCTCCATCTCGGCCTTAAGGTCGCCGAAGCGCCGAAGCCATGCCCACAACATCCGACCGGGCGCCCCTTTCAGCTGTTGCCGAATATGCTCAGCAAGTGCCCCAGCGCGAAGTCGGCCACCCATATCACGGCGCCGATGATGAGGCACGATGCCAGGACGGAGATCGTGTTGTTCACGAGCTGGGACTTGGTGGGCCAGATGACCTTCCTCAGCTCCACCCTTATCTCCTTCAAGTACCTGACCATGCGCTTCCTTACGCCCACCTTGGCGACGGTCTTGGTATCCTCGCTCATATCCGGCCGCCCCCCCTACCTGGTTTCCTTGTGGTTGGTGTGCTTCCTGCAGAACCTGCAGTACTTGCTCATCTCTATCCGCTCGGGGTTCTTCTTCTTGTTCTTGGAGGTGGCGTAGTTCCGCTGCTTGCACTCGTCGCACGCCACCGTTATCTTCACCCGCATCGCGATCACGCTCCGTATCCTTTATTCCGCCGTTTTCAGGCAATAAAAAAAGCTCCCCGAAAGAGTGCCATAGGAATCTACCACACCGCCGGATGGCTGTCAAGCGCGCCGTGCCGTTCGGCTCAGATCATCAGCAGCCTGAGCAGCAGGTTGTTGCCGTAGAGCCAGCCGGCGATGGCCGACCCGCTCACGTCGTCCGCCACCCAGGCGGCCTCCGGCACGGCCACGGCCCACATCACGGCGGCGCAGGCGATGAATATCACCAAGAGCCCCTTCACCGCCCCCAAAAGCAGCCCAAAGACCTTGTCCGCGGCCCTCAGCGGCGGTATCCTACGGATCACCGACATCACGAAGTGCTTGATGAACGCGAACAGCACCCTCATCACGATGAAGAGCGCGATGAAGGCTATGACCGCCATCAGGTAGCCGGTCAGCGCCGAGGTGGCCTCGTGGGGCGCGTCGAACGGGACGGCCCCGGCAACGCCCGGCTCCATGGCGTCGAGGACGAAGCCCGGGAGCGGCAGCGACCTAAGCGCCTCGGCGACGAGCCCGGGCTTCTGGGCGGCCGTGGACAGCCCCTGGATGGCGTCGCTGCCGTATATGGCCTCATAGACCCTGTCATGGATCGGGGTCGCGGACAGGACGGAGGCCACCGGCGAGCATAGGAGCCTCGCCAGCAAGGCCGAGGCGGCGAACGCCACCAAACCGTACAACTGCCTGAAGAAGCCTCTTTTATAGCCCCAGACGGCGAGCAGCGCAAGGACCGCCACGACCGTCAGGTCCGCCCAGTTTATGCCCATCCTAGGACATCACCCCCACTAATGCGCCGCTCATGCCCGGCCGGCCTGGTAGGGTCGCCGGGAGTCTATTGTCTAGCCTTGGGTCCCCAGATAATAACCGAGTATCTCCGCCCTGCCCTCCATGGCCACGGCCAGCCTGCCTTCCGATATATGCCTCATGTACGTGACCGTGCCCTGCATGAAATGCTCTTCCAAGAGGGACAGCCCCCCGTCGAAGAGCAGGATCCGCCTATCCATGGCCACCGCGAGCGTCCCGCCCACGCAGTCCATGTGGGACGGCTCACCCCCCAGCCTATGCCGCTCGGCGGCGACCCCTCCTTCGCCCAGCCACAGGAGCCAGCGGCCGACGGAATGCCCGGGATCGTCGCCCAGTTCAACGGCCAGGTAGACGCCCCCGCCGCCCAACGCCGCCATATGGACCGCCCTATACTCGTTCGTCCAGGCTATGCGCCCCTCAATAGCGTCATAGAAGGACACGGCCCGGTCGCCGACTATGTAGGCCCCGCCGTCCGCGGGGAGGATCGAACGCATGAACGGCCCGTCGTAGGCGGCGATCACCTTCGTCTCGCCGCTCCCGTCCGTCCTGCTGAGCACGGATGCGAGGCCGACCCCGTCCACGTTGGCCGACAGGAAGAGCAGCTCCCTGGACGGTCCGGAATAGCTCGAGGCCAGTATGTGGTCCCTGGACTGCGACCGCGCCATGACCATCCTGCCCTCCCTGTCATACACCTCCAGCCTGCAGGCGTAGCCCTTCATCTCCCTCACTATGGAGACGTACCCGTCGGCGTTAACGTCGACGCTCAGTATGAGCCCCTCCACGGTGAGCTCAAACATCCTCTCCGCCCCACGGTATAGGTACGCGGACGTCCCCCCGTAGTCGCCGACGGCCATGTACCCGCCCGCCGCCCTGACCGTAGGGTTGTTCGCCTGGATCAGCTTGGCGAAGACGTCCCTGCCCTCCGAGTCGACCCATTTGGCCAACCCCCGCGAGACCACCGCGAGCACCCCGCCATAGGCCGCGTACCTCACGGAGCCGTCCGTCCCGGCCGCGAAGGAGCGCACCGACCTCACCGCCTCCTCCCCATGCCCGAAGAGCGAGGCGTACGAACCAGGATCCCATATGTTGAAGCCGTCGTCCACGCTCCCCGCGTAGGCGGCGAAGGCCATGAACATGAACGCTAGCGTTATGGCGATGAACAGCGCCGCGCTGAGGGGCTCGCCGAAGGCGGCGCCCACGGGTTTGGTCCCATCCGCCGACGGCCCGTCCCCGGCGACGGCCGGAGCGTCCCCATAGGCACGCTCCGGCGGCCCGTCGGCCGGCATGCCGGCGCTTCCGTCCGCGCCGCGCGCATGGGGGTCCCCCGCCGGCCCATGGCCGCCGTCATCCACATAGGCGGCCGCGCCGGCATGCCGCCACCGTGTCCCGCCCTCGGGCGCGCCGCCTTCCGTCTCGGCCTTTCGCTCCGGCAACATATCCACGCACCCCTTGCCTATGCCGTCGGACCCATGACTCAGGACTTCCCCGCCACCTCGGCTATGAGCGCCTCAGCCAGCCGCCCCACGTCCATCGCCCCCAAGTCGCCGCCTTTCCTGGACCTAACGGAAACCTCACCGGACTCCGCCTCCCTGTCGCCTACGACCGCCATGTACGGCACCTTCTGCAGCTGGGCCTCGCGTATCTTCAACCCGACCTTCTCGTTCCTCAGGTCGGCCTCGGCCCTCAGGCCCATGGCCCGCAGCCTGTCGCAGACCCCGCGGGCGTAGTCGTCATGCCTGCCGGCGATGGTGAGCACCTTGGCCTGGACGGGCGAGAGCCATAAGGGGAACGCCCCCGCGTAGTGCTCCGTCAGGATCGCTATGAACCGCTCCAGGCTGCCGAAGACGACCCTATGGATCATGACCGTGCGGTGCCTCTCGCCGTCGGGGCCCACATACGTGAGGTCGAAGCGCTCGGGCAGGTTCATGTCCAGCTGGATCGTGCCGCACTGCCAGGTCCTGCCTATGGAGTCGCTGAGGTGGAAGTCGATCTTCGGTCCGTAGAACGCCCCGTCCCCCTCGTTCACCTTGTAGTCGACCCCCCTGCGTTCCAAGGCCGTCCTTAACGCCTCCGTCGACCATTCCCACATCTCGTCCGTCCCGATGGACTTTTCCGGCCTCGTCGACAGCTCGACCTTATACTTGAACCCGAAGACCCCGTAGAATTCTTCTATCAAATCATATATGGCGTCTATCTCGGACCCGATCTGATCGGGCGTGAGGAAGATGTGCGCGTCGTCCTGGGTGAAGAACCGCACCCTGGTCAACCCGTGCAGCGTCCCGGACAGCTCGTTCCTATGGATCGCCCCCAGCTCTCCCATCCGCTGCGGCAAGTCCCTGTATGAGTGCGGCCTCCTTTGATACGCGAGTATTCCGCCCGGGCAGCTCATGGGCTTTATCACGAAGTCCTCGTCCTCTATGGAGGTGACGTACATGTTCTCCCTATAGTTCTCCCAATGCCCGGACCGCTCCCACAGGCCCTTCTTCATGATTATCGGGGTCCTGATCTCCTGGTACCCCCTCTTGGAATGTTCGTCGCGCCAAAAGCCTTCAAGGATATTTTTGAGGATCATCCCCTTAGGGTAAAAGAACGGGAAACCCGGCCCGTCCTCCAGCACGTCGTACAGGTCCAGCTCCCTTCCCAGCTTCCTGTGGTCCCTCTTCTTGGCCTCCTCGACCATCGCCAAGTAGTCGTCCAGCTCCGCCTGGCTGGGGAAGGCCGTCCCGTATATGCGCTGCAGCATCTTGTTCCTCTCGCTGCCCCTCCAATAGGCCCCCGCCACGGACATCAGCTTGAAGGCGGCCACCCCGCCCGTGCTCGGCATGTGCGGCCCGGCGCACAGGTCGGTGAACCCGCCTTGCGAGTAGAACGATATCTCCTCACTTTCGGGCAGGTCGTTGATCAACTCAACCTTGTAAGGTTCGCCCATCGACTCGGCCAGCCTGACGGCCTCCCCCCTCGGCAAGGCCGACCTCTCGATCGGGTAGTCCGCCTCGACGATCCTTCGCATCTCCGCCTCGATGCCCGCCAGGTCCTCGGTCGTGAACGGTGCGTCCACGTCGAAGTCGTAGTAGAACCCGCTTTCGATGGGTGGCCCGATGGTCAGCCTCGCCTCCGGGTACAGCCGCTTGACCGCTTGAGCCAGGATGTGCGAGGCCGTGTGCCTGTATATGTCCCTGCCTTCCGCGTCGGCGAACGTGATGGGCTCGACGAGGCAGTCCCCGCCGATAGTTCGGGTCAACTCCGCGGTCTTCCCGTCCACCTTCGCGGCCACGGCCCCTAAGGTGCCTTGGGCGCCCATCTCGGCCAGCACGTCCGCCAGCGTCATGGGTCCCCGGAATTCCAGAACCTTACCGTCCCTCAGCGTCGCCTTCAACCTACCCACCTGCCTTATATTATGATGCCCGCCCATGCTGCGCGGGGTGATGCGCCGCGCCGGCCCGCCTCATGCGGGCCTACCCGCCCCGTCCCCATCGCCTGGGGGATCGCCGGCCCCATCCGGCGTCGGGTCGCCCCCGTATTCCGGCTGCCGTTGCGCCGGCCCGCCGTTATACCCTTGCTGCTGCGGCGCCGGCCCGCTTGCGTATCCCTGCTGCTGCGGCGCCGGCCCATTTGCGTATCCCTGTTGCTGCGGCGCCGGCCCGCCGCCGTACCCTTGCGGCTGCATGCCCGGCTGACCCGGATATCCCTGCGGCCCCATCGGCGTCGGCCCGCCGCCGTACCCCTGCGGCTGCATGCCCGGCTGGCCCGCGTACCTTCGTGGTCCCATCGGCGTCGGCCCGCCGCCGTACCCCTGCGGCCGCATGCCCGGCTGACCCGGATATCTCTGCGGCCCCATCGGCG
>WRCU01000106.1 GCA_009783805.1 Oscillospiraceae bacterium | reverse complement strand
CGCCTCGCCCCCCAGCATCGCCACGTAGACCTTGAGGAACGAGCCGCCCGAGTGCTTCGCCTTTATCTGGCCCGCGGTCGTCACCTCATTGCTGCCGCCCCAATTGTCCCAGCTCCTGTTCCACATGTCCGCCAGGGACTCGGCCATGGAGTCCTCATACTCATATATCCCGATGCCGCCGCCTATCTCCCGTAATAGCATTGCCCTACCACGCTTTCGCCTCGAGTATGGACTGGGCCTGGATGGCCCGGTCAAGACGCATACATTACCACATGTTTGTTTCAAAGCCGTTGCGGAATGCGTAAGAATGGAGCATCGCCCGCGGGGGCGGCATGAAAGGGGGGGACGATCCATGGGTACCCAGGCCAGGCCGGAAAGGCCCGACATCCTGTGGCTGACGATGGACCACGTCACGTACGCGCAGTACCGGTCCGGATTGGCGGGCGCGTTCCGCCTGGGCACTCATGCGAGGCTCGCGGGGCTGGGCGCCGAGTTCGCGAGCGCCAGGTCGGTCCATCCGCTATGCCTGCCGTGCAGGGCCTCCATGCTGACGGGGGTGTATCCCCATAAGCACAGGAAGACGAGGAATGAGGGTTATATAAGCAGGGACCCCGAGTACCCGACGATTGGGGGCTATATGAGGGAGGCGGGCTATAGGACCGGCTACTTCGGCAAGAACCATTCGGGGTTCGGCCTGGAAGGCGAGTTCGAGGGCATGTGCGGGGACGAGAATTACAGCATGCCGTACTGGACGGAGAGGTATAAGGGCTATCTGTCGGAGTTGGGGTTGCCCCACCCCATTTACCGGCAGGAATGGGGGATCATGGGCCACCCCGACGGCGAGTATGACCTGACCGAATCCGGCAACTTCAACACGTACTCCGCGGGGGTCATGCTCGGCGACGAGCGGGCGCATGAGTCGCGGTTCCTCCTGCACATGGCCGGCGAGTGGCTGAGGGGGCGCAAGGCGGGCGACGGGCCGTCTTTCCTCAAGGTGGACTTCTGGGGCCCGCACCACGCCTTCACCGTGCCGGAGCCTTACGCGGCGCCATACGGGTCCATGGAGGTAAAGGAGTACCCTAGCTTTGGGGTGGAGGCGGCCGGGAAGCCGGGCTTCGTGGCCGCCTTCGCGCGCCGCGTGTCAGGCGCGAACGGGGCGAGGGGCAACCGCGGCTGGGAGGGCTTCGCTCCGATCATGCAGAGGGCCTTCGAGCACTACTCGTTCATCGACGACGCGATAGGGCGATTCCTGGACGGGCTCGACGGCATGGGGGACACGGTCGTGATCCTCACGGCGGACCACGGCGACGCCCTGGGGAGCCACGGCGGGTTCGTAGACAAGGCAGGCGACCTCATGGAGGAGGTCATGCGCATCCCGATGGTCATATGCGCTCCCGGCGTGAAGGGAGGGCTCGTTTCGGACGCGCTGGTCAGCAACATGGACCTGACGCCCACCGTCCTGGACTTCGCGGGGGTCGGCGTGCCCGGTCACATAGACGGCAGGTCGCTGCTGCCCATCCTGTATGGGGGTGATAAGGGATGGGAGGGCAGGGACTGCCTGATGGCAGAGCATTACGGGCATTTCGACGTGAGCTGCGTGCAAAGGGCGCTGTATGCCGGGAACCATAAGCTGATAGTATCCGAAGATTATGGGGATGAGCTGTATGATTTAGCCGCGGACCCATATGAGATGGGCAACCTAGCCTCCGATATCACGCATTCCGCCGCGCTCGCGTATATGAAGGGGAGGCTGAGGGCATGCGGGGAAGGATATGGGGACGATGAGGCTATAAGTTTATGACTTTATGTCAACGCCTCTGACTGGGCTCGGCGGGGAGGTGTTCGCGGAGCCTGGCGATCACCTCGTCGAAGTCGAGCGGCTTGCCTATGTGGCCGTCCATCCCCGCGGCGACGCACCGCTCTATGTCCTCACGGAAGACGTTCGCCGTCATGGCGATGATGGGCACCTTGCGCGCCTCCTCGGTCCCCAGCGACCTGATGGCCTTGGTGGCCATCAGGCCGTCCATCTCGGGCATCTGCATGTCCATGAAGATGAGGTCATAGAGCCCCGGGGACTCGGCCAGCATCCTGACGGCCACCGCCCCGTCCTCGGCGCAGTCTATCCCGATCCCCGTGGGTTCCAGCAGGGACAGCACTATCTCGCGGTTTATCTCGTTGTCCTCGGCGAGGAGTATCCTATAGCCCTCCAGGTTGACGGCCTCGGCGGCGGCCTCGCCCAGCCCTTCGTCGACGTAGCCCTCCGCCCGCAGGTGCCTGCCGACCATCTCCCTTATGGCGGAAGGGAAGAGGGGCTTCATCAGGAACGTGCCAATGCCCACGGACTTCGCCTCGGAGGCGATCGCGCTGTTGTCCGTGGATGATATGATGGCCATCAACGTCTCGCTCCCCTCCGGCGTCCTGGCGGCTATCCCCTTAACCGCGGCGGCCCCCTCCGTGCCGAGCGATTGCCAGTCCATGAAGACGAAGCCGTATGGGTTGACGCCGCCCACCATGGCCAAGGCCGAGGCGGCGTCGACCGCCAAGTCGCATGGGGCGCCGAACCTGCCCACTATCCCCCTGAAGTCGGACGAGGTCCTTTCGTCGCCGCCTATGAGGAGGAACCTGAGGCCGCCCCAATCGATGGTATCGGCCGCCGGGCCCTCAGCCTCGCCCTCGGCCACCCCCAGCCTGACGGTGAATGAGAATGCGGATCCCTTGCCTACCTGCGAGTCCACCCATATGTCGCCGCCCATCATCCTCACGATGTTCCGGCATATGGCCAGCCCCAGCCCCGTGCCCCCGAACTTCCGCGACGTCTCGCTGTCCGCCTGCTGGAACGGTTGGAACAAGCGTTCCTGCTGCTCCTTGGTAATCCCGATGCCCGTGTCGGTGATCGTCACCTTGACGTCGCAATGGCCGCCGCCGATGCCCATATGGTAGGTGTTGACATATATCGACCCGCCTTCGGGGGTGAACTTCTGCGAGTTCCCCAGCAGGTTCGTCATCACCTGGGCCAGCCTCTGGTCGTCGCCCACCAGCCTGCCGGGTATGTCCCTGTCCACGTAGACGGTCAGGCGCTGGCCCTTCTCCTCCACCTTGTAGCTCACGACGTTCACGACCCGCCTCAGCATGGCCTCGAACTCGAATTCGGCGCGCGAGAGTTCGAACTTGCCGGACTCTATCTTCGAGACGTCCAGTATGTCGTTGATGATGCCGAGGAGGTGGTGGGAGGCGTCGCCTATCCTCCTGAAGCTATGGTCCTTCTGGCCGGGGTCGGCCGCCGCCGAGCCTATGGCGGTCATGCCTATGATGGCGTTCATGGGGGTCCTGATCTCATGGCTCATGTTCGCCAGGAAGTTGCTCTTGGCCAGGTTCGCCCCGCGCGCCTCCTCCAGCGCGTCTTCCAGCCTCTCGGCTATGCTCTTGATCTCCTGGTTGCCGCTGTAGAGCCGGCTCCACATGCTCTTTATGGTCGTCGCCAGTACGCCTATCTCGTCGCTCCGCTCGTCGCCGCGGATCGCGGCGCCCTCGCCGCCGGCCTCGGAGACGCTGGCCGTCAGATCGCCCAAGGGCCTGAACACGAGGCGCCTCGATATGAGCGCGTTCGCGGCCGCGCAGATGACGAGCGCCACGACGATGGCGAATATGAGGGGCAGCAGGTCCGATATGCCGAACAGCGAACGGTTGTTGAAGAAGGTGACCACCGACCAGTCGGAGCCCTCTATCGGTCCGATGGAGACGTAGTCGAACCCGCCACCCGACAGGCCCATGATGATGGGCTGCAGGCCGCGCCCGAAGTACCCGTCCAACCCGCTAAGGTAATCCGCCAGGAACCCGTCCACGGCCGGGTCGGCGTGCCTGTCGCCGACCGTCCGCCTCACCGCCACCTTGTAGTCGTCCCGCAGCGAGCTGTCCAGCTGGACGGCGCCGCCGCCGTCGATCACGTAGCCTTTCACCGCCTCGTCGTCATACCTCTCGAATACCTCGCCCATCAGGCCTTCGATGGGCAGGCTGACGCGGATCACGCCGACGACCTCGTCGCCGCGGAAGACCTTGTGGTTTATGTAGATCCCCCATTCCAGGCTTACCTTGTCGATCCCCAGCTTGTACTCATGCGCGTTGCCTGAGTCGAGGAACTCGTAGTACCAAAGGTTGTCCGGGTCGTAGCGGTACAGGCTGGACCTCGGGGCGAGGCCCTCGGCGGGGGTCTCGGGCCCTACGCGGTACTCGCTCAGCGAGGCGCATACCCCCAGGTACAGTTCGCCCCTGGACAATAGGCCCAGGCAATCCGCCATCTCCCTATGCGCGGCCGCCGCCTTGTCCGGGTCGCCCTCGTCGGCGAACCACTCGGAGATCGGCTCGGAGTTGGCGACCCTCTGGACCAAGGCCAGGTCCCTGACCATGTATGAGTTGAACCTCTCGACGGACTCGAGCGAGTAGAAGTAGGCGAGCCTCTCCGAGGACTTCCCGGATATGCCCGCGGCCATGGCCATTGCGGCCACGATCGTGACGGAGAGGATGGCGGTTAATATGGCGACGTTGGCCAGCAGGACCCGCACGGATATCCTGACGCCCCTGAGCCCGACCTTCTGGTAGCCCCCATCATGCATCCGGATTAACGTCCTTCCCTTTGATGCCGCCTAGACCGCCGCGTCGCGGGCCGTCCCATACTATGATACTAAGGCGGGTAGGGTAAGGCAATTTAATGTATAATCAGCGTTTAGACCGAGTATGGGGGTGACGGCATGCGCAAGGGCAAGGCGCTCTCCTTGATCACGGCGGCGGCCGTATGCATGTCCATGGGCCCGGCCTTGGCCGGCTGCGGGGGCGACCCCGGGAAGGTCCGCCTGAGCTTCATGGGGTACAACTCCGAGTCCTCCAGGGCCACGTACCTACGGTACCTGGAGGCCCAGCTGCCGGACTTGGAGATAGAGTTTGAGTTCGTCCCCGTCGACGAGTACACCAAGGTCCTCACCGAGCGGCTCAAGGACGGCAGGGGGCCGGACATCATGGAGCTGGGGGGGGAGACGAGGGAGCTCGCGAACGCCGGCTACCTATACGACCTGACGGACCAACCCTTCGTCAAGAGGTACGCGCAGTCCGGGATCGCCGCATACGTCTCCGGCGGGAAGGTCTACGCCACTCCGCTCCAGTCCTGGTATGAGGGGATCTTCTACAATAAGGCGATCTTCGCGGAGAACGGCGTTAAGGTGCCGAGGAACCTGTCGGACTTCATAGCGGCGCACAAGGACCTCGCGGGCAGGGGCGTCAAGCCCCAGGCCATGGGGGCCGCCTCATGGGAGCCCATGATGAAGCAGAGCATAGGGCTGGTCAACAACGAATTCTACTCCAGGCCCGAGAATAGGGGATTCGACGCGGACTTCAACGACGGGAAGGCTTCATTGGCCGACGCGTGGCTGGACGCGGTGACGGCGTGGGCCAGCGTCATAGAGGAAGGGTGCCTGACGCCCGACATGCTGGAGGTGGGCTATGACCAGGCGCTCGCCGAGTTCGCCTCCGGGAAGGCCGCCATGTGGGAGAGCGGGCCATGGGCGGTGAACGACATACTTAGGTTGAACCCGGACATGGAAGGCTCCTTAGGCATGTTCCCCATACCCGGGTTAAAAGACGGGCCGGGTTGGCTCGTGGGCGGGCCGGGGTCGGCGCTGGCCGTCAACGCCAAGTCGAGGCATCTGGAACGGGCCTTGCAGGTGCTGGACGTGACCGCCACGCCCGAGGCGCAGCACGCTCTCATAGCGGACATCGAGGGAAGCTCGTTCCTCATCGGGGTCAGCGCGGACCTGGGCCCCATCTATGACGACTGCAAGGAGGCCCTGCAGGCGGGCAACCTGTACGCGCCCTGGGTAAGCGCCTGGGAATACGGGAACGCGGTGGTGCTAGCCTACGGCAAGGCGCTCCAGGAGGT
>WRCU01000105.1 GCA_009783805.1 Oscillospiraceae bacterium | reverse complement strand
GTCCGCTCCCTGGGCGCCGCCTCACGCATAAACCGCCCCACGCCCCGGGCGCCGCCGGCGCGGCGCCCATTCCGGGCCACGAAACCCTAAGCCGCCTAATCCTTGATGTGGATCCCCCCGTTGGAAGTCCTCACGTGTATGTCGTACTTGGCCCGCGCCTCCGCGTATCCGCGCGAGGAAGCCTCCACATAGCGCTTATCCTTCGCCTGGTACTCCATGTCGCCGCCTTCAAGGCTGATGCCGCCGTTGCTCGTGGAGGCCCTGACCTTGTATTTCGTCCCCTCCCCCGGGAGCTTGAGGGAGAACGACGCGTTCGAGGTCGACACGTCCACCTTCCTCGTGACGGCGTCGTCTTGGCTGAGCGGCTTGAGGTCCATGGAGACGGAGGCGTTGCTGGTCACCGCCCGCAGGCTCTCCGCCAGTGAGTCCGAAAATTCGATCCTGGCGTTGGATGTGTGCAGCGACATTTCCTTGGATATGGAATCACTCACGCGGAGCTTCGCGTTGGACGTCCTGACCTCCAGCCTCTCGGCGATGGTGTCGTCCACGGTGACCCCGCCGTTGCTCGATTGGCAGTCGACGGCTTTCGCAATCACGTCGTCGACCGTCACCGAGCCGTTCGAGGTGCTCAGCCTCAACTCATCCGCCTTCAGGTCGTCGGCCGAGACCGGGGCGTTCGAGCTGGACGCCCGCAGCATGCGCGCCGCCGCGTCCTTCGGGATGGAGACCTTCGCCCCGAGGTACCTTAGGGCGTTCGAGTCGTAGCTCAGCGCATACGAGCCGTCCTTCGCCGTGAATACGATCCTGGGGTCGGCGTCCGACTTCCTCTTGTACGCCACGTCAATCAGGACTTTGTCGCCCGGGTACGAGTACAGCGATACGGCGGCGTTCATGCCGGATACCGCCAACTCCCGTATCGCCCAATCCTCCGGCAGCGAGCCCGTGAAGCTCGCCCTCTCGTCCGCCTCCGGCATGCCGGACCTTATCATGGACCCTATCTTCCCGATTATGCCGCCCGATTTCCCTTTATCCGACCAATCCATGTCTCCTTCGCCGGAATCCCCGTTTCCGTCCTCATCCTCATCCTCGTCCTCATCTTCGTCCTCATCCTCGTCCTCATCCTCGCATACGTCACCATCGATGGCGCCGCGCTTCGGGTTTGAGCCGCCTTCTTCATTTGATTGGCCCATTTGGCCCACCGCCCCGCCGGAGCCGGTAGCCGTCGCCCCGCCGGAGCCGGTAACCGTCGCCCCACCGCCCGAAACGGCTTCGTCGCCCGCCTGGCCCGCAATTCCGCCGCCTATGTGCTTGAGCAGCTCCACCGCCTCCTCGGCCGTGATCTTCCCCGCCTCAAGCAGTTCCAACACCTTAAGCTTCAAGTTTCCTTCCATTTTTCAAACCCTCCGTCTCATGGATTATGCCGCATCGTTTCGCCTTGCCGACCACCCATTGCGATATCCTTGCTATGAGGCCCGCCCCGCGGTCTTCAGCGCCCGGCCATCCTCTCCATCCCATCGAGCGCATGCCGTTGGCCCTTGTCCAAATAAGGTGCCAATCCGTCGAGAAAATCCCAGTCCGGCTCGTTCTCGGTGAAGTAGGCCAGCGCCATGTCCTTCTGCTCCTTGTTGAGGTACAGAAACATCTCTTGCAGGAACCCGAACTCCCTGCGCCCGAGGAGCATGACGAGGACTTTCGTCCTCACCTCCCTGGACGAGTAGGGCAGCAGCCTTTCCAGGGCCCCGTACTCCCCCATCTCCGCCAAGTCGGTGATGAGCGCGGCGCGTTGGGCCGGGCCCAGGTACGGGATCGCCTCATCCGCCAGGATCCCACAGTCCTTCAGGCCCACCAGCTCCTTGAGGAGCATGTCCCTCTGCGTCCCGCTCAGGACCGCGAAGACTTCCCCCGAGATACCCACCTCCCTGGCGTCCACGGCCTCCCTGAACGCCCTCAGCACCGCCGCGAAGGCCTCGCCGCCCAGCCGCGGGCCGAACCCGCCGCCGCCGCCCACCCATTCCGACCCGGCCGATCCGACCGACCCGGCCTCTCCGGCCGCGCCTTCCGCCTCGGCCGGCCTGTGGGCCGCCCCCGCGGCCAGTATCTCGCCCACCCCGACCCCGTACATGGACGCCAGCTCGGGAAGCGACAGGATATCCGGCAGCGACTCTCCGCGCTCCCACTTGGAAACCGCCTGCGGCGTCACCCCCAGCGCGTCGCCGACGGCCTGCTGCGTCAGCCCGGCCCCTATGCGGGCCTTCCGTAGGTAGCCCCCTATGGTTACGTTGTCGGCGCCGGCGACCATCGCGTAGCCTCTCCTTGTTTATTATTATTGCCATTCGGTACGACACTCGAGTGTACGGTCCATTATATAGCGCCTTTCGGGACAGTCCATGAACCAAGCGTTGAGCGTCGGTTGAGTGAATAAATAGTGTGACGATAATATTATGTTGACAATCATAATAATATGATTCATCATGTATATCGACAGACAAGATTCACGGAGGGAGGGGGAGCCAAATGGTAGGCGGGACATCCCTGGACCTGCTGCGCGGGCATACCGACACGGTGGTCCTGAGCGTGCTGTCCAAAGGCGACAGTTATGGCTACGAGATACGCAAGAGCATCGTGGAGATGCTGGGCGGCGAGCACGGCATGAAGGAGGCGACGCTGTACTCAAGCTACAAGAGGCTCGAGGCCGATGGGTACGTCACCTCATATTGGGGCGACGAGACCATGGGCGGCAGGAGGAGGTACTACCGCATCACGGACGCGGGCAGGGAGCTGTATCGGCAGAACAAGGAGGACCTGACCAAGGCGCAGGCCATACTGACCAGGATATTGGGGGGATGAGGGGATGAGGGAGAAGGTATACGTGGACCGGCTGTTCGCGGACTGCGCGGACACGCGCGAGACGGGTGAGCTTAAGGAGGAGGTGGCAGCCAACCTCATGGACAGGGTCAGGGAGCTGACCCAGGGCGGCCTCGATGGGGACGAGGCCTTCGAGAAGGCGACGTCCGAGCTGGGGGACATCACCGCGATCGCCGAGGAGGCCGGCAAGAAGACGCGCAACGAGACCTTGGGGAGGATGTATATAAACGCCAAGGTCAAGGTGACCAAAAGGACCGCGGCCGGGATGTCGGCCGCCACTAGCCTGGTCATGCTGGTTTTGGGGATCCTGGCCCTGACTTTATTCGGTGAGGGTGACGGTGCTGGCGGACCGATCGCCTTTTACCTGTCCGCGGCCGTCCTGTCCGTGGCGTGCGGCCTATACGCCTACTTCGGGCTCACGCAGGAGACCGCGTCGCACTACGCCGTCAAGGGCGGCAGAGCCGCGGCATATGGCTTGTCCTCCATGGCCGGGGTCCTGGGCGTTGGATTGGTGGCCTCGTCCATATACCTGGACGGTTGGGCGGTCAACTTGCAGTTAGCCTTGAAAGCCACGCCGCTCATACCGGCGGTATGCATGCTGGTGTTCCTGCTGGCGACCGAGGAGAAGCGGCAGAAGCCATGGCTGAAGGCCATGGAAGAGCGTATGGTGGAGGGTTTCCTTGGATTCAGGTTCGGCATCGTGGACCCTGTGAGGGCGGCCAGGTTCGGGGTGGCCAGCGGCGGGGTTTGGCTCCTGGCCGTAGCGGTCTTCTGCGCGCTCGGGCTGGCGATCGGCTGGCATGTGGCCTGGGTGGTCTTCCTGTTCGCATTGGCCGCCCAGGTCTTCATGACGTCCACGATCTTCGGCGGGGCCTCGGGGCAAGCCCGCAGCGGCCCCGGTTCGGATCCCGGGGCGGGCCCCGATGCGGGCGGCGGGGATTGATTTCCCGCCCGCGGCCTTGTATTATAGATGAGCGTCGAATTCGGCCGCCAACCCGTCACGGGTGGGCCGCGACGCGCATATAGGCGGATGGGTCCCGCCCCTTTTGCGATGAAGCCCGAAAGAGACGCGCCCCCTAGGCTGGGAGGGGCGCCCGGGCGTACGGGAGGGGACGGGCAACGCCCACCATGCCGCCCGCGGCCGAGATGGGCCCGGGCATAAAGTTGAATACCATAAGTCGGGCGCTGACGCGCCAATCAGGGTGGCACCGCGGGAGCATGGCTCCCGTCCCTCAAGGACCGTAGGTCTTTGGGGGGCTTTTTTTTAGGCGGAGGCGCCCGGCAAAATTAACGGAGGTGCAGGATGGGTGCTTACAGGACGCATAATTGCGGGGAGCCTAGGGGAAGCCATATAGGGTGCCGGATGAGGCTGGCAGGCTGGGTCGCGGGCATACGCGACCACGGCGGCGTCGTCTTCATCGACCTGCGCGACCACTACGGTGTGACGCAGGTGGTCGTCAGCGACGCGGGCCTGGTCAAGGGGTTCGGGCGGGAATCCGTGATCTCGGCGGAGGGCCTGCTCTGCGGGCGCTCGGAGGATACGCGCAACGCGCGGATACCGACGGGCGAGGTGGAGCTTCAGGCGGACGCGATAGATGTGCTGTCCGAGTCCTCGCGGACCCTGCCTTTCGAGGTCTCCGAGTCCACGCTTTCCCGGGAGGACCTGCGGCTCAAGTACAGGTTCCTGGACCTGAGGAACCCCACCGTGCACGCCAGGATCACCCTGCGAAGCGAGGTGATAAGGTTCCTCCGCGCCCAAATGGAGTCGCTCGGGTTCATGGAGGTGCAGACCCCCATCCTAACCTCATCGTCCCCCGAGGGGGCGCGGGACTACCTGGTGCCGAGCCGCAAGCACAGGGGCATGTTCTACGCGCTCCCGCAGGCGCCGCAGCAATTCAAGCAGCTCCTCATGGCCTCCGGCTTCGACAGGTACTTCCAGATCGCCCCATGCTTCAGGGACGAGGACTCGAGGGCGGACAGGTCACCCGGGGAGTTCTACCAGCTCGACTTCGAGATGGCGTTCGCCACCCAGGAAGACGTATTCGGCGTGACCGAGCGCGTGCTCGCCGCCACCTTCTCGCATTTTACGGGCAGGAGGGTCTCCCCCGCGCCCTTCCGGAGGATACCCTACTCGGAGAGCATGCTGGCCTACGGAACCGACAAGCCGGACCTACGCAACCCGCTGCTCATACGGGACCTCACCGGCCATTTCGCTGACGTCGATTTCGCGCCGTTCAAGGGGAAACCCGTCCGGGGCATCGTCGCCCCCGGCGCCGCGGGCGCGCCCAGGTCCTTCCTCGAGGGCATGCTCGCCTACGCGACCGGCATAGGCATGAAAGGGTTGGGCAACATCACGTTCGAGGACGTTTCGGTTCCCAAGGGCCCGATCGCCAAATTCCTAAGCGAGGAGCAAATGCGCCGTGTGATTGAGTCGCTGAGTATCAAGGTCGGCGACGTACTGTTCTTCGTGAGCGATGACGAAAAATCGGTGGACGGCCTGGCCGGACAGATCCGGACGGAGCTCGGCAGGCGGCTCGGGTTGATCGATGAGGGCTCGTACGAGCTCTGCTTCGTGACGGACTTCCCTATGTACGGGATCGACGCGGAGACGGGGAAGGTCGGCTTTACGCATAACCCGTTCTCCATGCCCCAAGGCGGGATGGCGGCCTTGGAGGCGATGGACCCGCTGGAGGTGAAGGCGTTCCAGTACGACATAGTCTGCAACGGGGTGGAGCTCTCCTCCGGCGCGGTGAGGAACCACCGGCCCGACGTAATGGCCAAGGCCTTCGAGATCGCGGGCTACCCCAGGGAGGACCTGGAGACGCGCTTCCCCGCGCTGCTCAGCGCCTTCGGCTACGGCGCACCCCCGCACGCCGGCATGGCCCCGGGCATCGACAGGATACTGATGCTCATAGCGGGGACGGACAACATCAGGGAGGTCATAGCGTTCCCGATGAACGGGAACGCGCAAGACCTGCTCATGGGCGCGCCAGGGGCCGTCACCGAGGCGCAGCTGCGCGAGGCACACATAAGGGTGCGCTGAGCGGATTCCGCAACGCGCCGCGGTCATCCGGGGCGTTCGGCTTATATGCGCGAATACATTGG
>WRCU01000104.1 GCA_009783805.1 Oscillospiraceae bacterium | reverse complement strand
CACCCAGCGTTGGGACATGGTCGGCTGCTATAGGGAGACGGGCCTTAGGACGCCGAACATCGACCGCCTGGCCGCGGGGGGCGTGAGGTTCGAGCGCGCGTACACCACCCAGCCCGTCTGCCAGCCCGCCCGCGCCGGGATCTTCATGGGCGTCTACCCCCATTCCTGCGCGGGTTGGTCGAACTGCATGGGCGTCTCCGACAACGCGCTTTCGATAGGCAGGCGCCTGAGCGACAACGGGGTCCGCACGGCTTATATAGGGAAGTGGCACCTCGACGGCGGCGACTACTTCGGCACGGGCGTATGCCCCAAAGGGTGGGACGACCGGTATTGGTACGACATGCGCAGGTACCTGGAGGAGCTCACCGACGGGGAGCGTTTAATATCCCGCACCCCCTCATACATGGACGACCATGACTTCCCGGCCGAGATGACCTTCGGCCGCCGATGCTCCGACAGGGCGGTGGGCTTCCTCGGCGAGCATGGTGGGGGCGACTTCCTGCTGGCCGTCTCTTTCGACGAGCCGCACGGGCCTTGGATGTGCCCCAGGCCTTTCAGCAGGATGTATGACGGCTATGAGTTCCCGAAAAGCCCCAACGTGTACGACGACCTTTCGGGCAAGCCCGACTTCCAAAAGGCATGGGCCGGCGACAGCCTCTTTGAGGATAAGGGCGCGCTGAGGATAGCCCCCAGCTACTACTTCGGCTGCAACTCCTTCGTGGACCAGGAGATAGGCAGGGTCATGGACGCGGCGGCCAGATACGCCCCCGACGCCCTGATCATATACACCTCGGACCACGGCGACTTCCTCAGCTCGCACTCACTGAGCAACAAGGGGCCGGCGGCCTACGACGAGATAACGCGGGTCCCCATGATCATGGCCGGCAAGGGCGTGCGGCCCGGGACCGTGGACCCCAGCCCCGTATCGCACATAAACATAGCGCCGACCGTCATGGACCTGATGGGATACGCGATCCCTAGGACCATGGAGGGCGCGAGCCTCGCGCCGCAGCTGGCGGACCCGGGCCATAGGGTCAACGAGCGCGTCTTCATGGAGTTCGGCCGCTACGAGGTGGACCACGACGCCTTCGGCGGCTTCCAGCCCATGCGTTCCGTCTTCGACGGAAGGCATAAGCTGACGGTGAACCTCCTATCCGGCGACGAGCTGTACGATCTACGGGAGGACCCGCACGAGATGTCCAACCTCATAGCCTCTCCCGCTGCGGCCGGGTTGCGGGACGCGCTCCACGACGCGCTCCTGGAGCATATGAACGCCACGCGCGACCCTTTCCGGGGGTACCATTGGGAGCGCAGGCCATGGCGCGCCTCGGCCAGGGCGGCCACATGGCGGTACACCGGGTTGACCAGGCAGCGCGAGGAGGACGGGAGATACGAAAAGAGGCAATTGGACTATAATACGGGCCTGGAGATGGTGAGCGCCGTCCGCGGGAAGTAGCCGGGGCCCGGCGATGGCTTTGCATGGGATGGGGGGTATGGCCGGATTGGGCGGCACGGATGACGCGGTTCGCGGCAACGAGGCGAAGAGGGAGAGGCACAGGCGCTTTTGGGAGCCCTTAGCCAAGGGCGAGGGCGCGTATCTGGGGGTCACGTCCCCCATAGGCGGCGACAAGGCCCCATACGCATATGAGCGTCCGACGAGCCTGGAGGACCGGTGGCTCTCTGTCAGCCACCGAGTCCAGCGCGCCGAGGCCGAGGCCGCCGACAGATACTGGGGCCTGGATGCGATCCAATGCGAGTTCGTGGGGTTCGGGCCCGGGGTGCACGCCGCCATGCTGGGGGCTCCGTACGTCCTGAAGGAGGGCACCGTCTGGTTCGACATGGGCCCCATCATCGACGTATGGGACGAGAGGGCCTACAGCCTGAGGACGGACACGGGCCACGAGCTGCACAGGGCAGTCGAAGCCTTCACCAGGGCGCTGTGCGCGGCGTCCGGCGGCCGCTACTGCGTCTCGTACACGGACATAGGGGGTCAGCTGGACGTCCTCTTCTCCCTCCGGGGGGAGGGGCTGCTCTCCGACCTCAGGGAGTGCCCGGATGAGGTGCTGAAGGCCGAGGAGAACGTCAGCGATGAGTTCATACGCTATTTCAACTCGCTCAGGGACATCATAGGGCCCACCGGATGCGGGCACACGAGCTGGATCCCGCTGGTAAGCGACGTCCCATGGTACCCTTTGCAATGCGACTTGAGCGTCATGGTCTCCCCCACCGACTTCGAGAGGTTCGTCCTGCCTTTCCTGGACAAGGTCTCCAGGTCCATAGGGCGGGCCGTGTACCACCTCGACGGGCCGGAGGAGGTCAGGCACCTGGACATGCTCCTATCGCTGGAGCGCGTCCACGCCATACAGTGGGTGCCCCTGCCCGCATACCGGAAAGGGTACTACCAGGATTTTTTGGACCCGCTGTCCCTGGAGGTCTACCGCCGCACCCTCAAGGCCGGCAAGAAGGTGGTCCTGGCGTCGGTGAGCCCCGTCCAGGTACCCGCCTTGTTCGCCGAGGTCGGCTGCGACGGCCTGTACGTACAGACAGGCTGCCGAACCCGCGAGGAGGCCGACGACCTCATAGCCTTGGCGAGGCGCGAATGGGTGAGGGCCTGAGCCGCGCCGGGGCGGCCATCGCCTAAAACTACGACGGGGGGTACTTTATCGATATGGGCGGATTCTTCGGCGTGGCCTCGGACAGCGACTGCGTCCCGGACGTCTACTTCGGCACCGACTACCATTCGCACCTGGGGACCAGGCGGGGCGGGATGGCCTTCTACGGCCCCAGGGGATTCGACAGGACCATCCACGACATATCGAACGTCCCCTTCCGCTCGCGCTTCATCAAGGACGCGGAGACCATAAAGGGGAACATGGGCATAGGCTGCATCTCGGACTACGACCCCCAGCCCCTGCTGGTGCGCTCGCGCCTGGGGAACTACGCCATCGTGACCGTCGGCCACATAGGAAACGCCGATGAGCTGATCGAGGAGGCGTTCAGGAAGGGTCAGAACCACTTCCTCGAGATGAGCGGGAACAACATAAACGCCACGGAGCTGACCGCCTCGCTGATTAACCAGGGCGAGACCTTCGCCGAGGGCATCAGGCACGCGCAGGAGTCCATCAAGGGCTCCATGTCCATACTGCTCCTCACCCAGGGCGGGATCTACGCGGCCAGGGACCGCATGGGCAGGACCCCCATGTTCGTGGGCTCGAAAGGCGGGTCCACCTGCGTCTCGTTCGAGAGCTTCGCGTTCATTAACCTGGGCTATGCTTTGAAAAAGGAGCTGGGGCCCGCCGAGATAGCCTTCCTGACCCCCGGCGGATGCGAGGTCGTCAGGCAGCCGCTGGACGGCCTAAAGATATGCGCCTTCCTCTGGATCTACTACGGCTACCCCCCCTCGGTCTATGAGGGGATGGGCGTCGAGGAGTCCAGGTACCGATGCGGCGCCTCGCTGGCGAGGATGGACGGCGGGGGGGGCGGCTGGGCGGACACGGTCGCCGGCGTTCCCGACTCGGGGACGACCTACGCCATCGGGTACTCGAACGAGTCGGGGATCCCGTTCGCGAGGCCGTTCATAAAGTACACGTCCACATGGGCCAGGTCGTTCATGCCGCACGCCCAGAAGCAGAGGGACCTCATCGCCAGGATGAAGCTCATCCCGGTCGGCGGCCTCATAGACGGGAAGAGGCTCCTGCTCATCGACGACTCGGTCGTGCGCGGGACGCAGCTCAGGGAGCAGATAAGCTCCCTGTTCAAGGCCGGCGCCGAGGAGGTCCACGCGCGCATAGCGTGCCCGCCCATCCTGTTTCCGTGCAAGCACCTGAACTTCTCGAGGACCACCACGGAGGACGAACTGCTCTCCAGGAAGGTCATCGGCAGGTTCGACCCTGGCCTTAGCCACGAGGGTTTGGCCGAGTACGCCGACTTGGAAGGCGCCAAGGGCCGGAGGCTGGTGGAAGGCATCAGGGGCGCCTTCAAGCTGACCACGCTCAAGTTCCAATGCCTCGATAAAATGAAGGAGTCGATCGGGGTCAATCCATGCAGCCTATGCACCTACTGCTGGGACGGCCGGAAATAAAAAAATTCATTTAAAAATGATGTTTGATATCGCCATATGATCGCATACATTTATAAAGTAAAATGTATGTAACCATTGATTAATAAATTACTATCAACACCGACATAATTAATGAAATTATTTTTAAGGTGTTTTTCATGGTTGAAAATCGGAAAATCAATAAAAAACACACTCTATATAAATATAGAATGTGTTAATAGGCTCAAATAAAAAAATAAATTATGTACTTATATAGATTCAATTTTATTTACTAAATATATACAATATAATAATTTAGCTAAAAATATAATTACAAGATGAACATTTAGTTCCTTGGCTTCCATCTGGTTTTATATAAAATATTGGACTTGGATGTTGCTTCATTTCTGTAGCATAAAAGTAATTATAAAATTGTTCATGACATTTAGCACATAATGCTACACTATAATATACATTACGATAATAACAATGTATTGTTGCGTTAAAATTATTATGATTTACATAATACGGCGAACCTTGCATGATCCATGTATGTACGCAACTTTCATCTTCATCACATACATCATTAATGAATATTTGATTAATTCCACTATTGGTTAAATAAATAATTATAAAATCATCATCAATAATTACATTTGCATTTATAATGTTATTAAAATAATACTCATTCAATTCATCATTTGAATTAAAAATAGATTGGTTTAATTCTTTAAATATTTTTTCGTTTTCATTGCTTATTTCTTTTAATATATAGTAATCCCATTCACTACTATCTAGTTCATAATACGAAAAATTTTCATCAATTAATAAATTCGTAGCGGAAAAATTATTATTCAAATTACAATCATCGATAATTTCATTATTAGCATATGAAAATATCGAAACAGTTAAGACTACAGCAATAATAAAAAAAATCCTTAAACTACGTTTCATAACGACCTCCCATTTTTTATTTGAGCCTATCGTACATTGTGCATGAATAATTTTGGTTTGTCAACAGTAAAGCATCGTGACATCGAATTGTAATATATACTTAGTTATCGCATAATTATACATATGTTTATATATTTATTTTATCATAATTATCGACATAAGTAATAAAATGAGTGGACGCATTCTATGTGTCGTTGTTGGCCCCGTACGAAGAATAAATAGCCCGCCCATCCTGTTCCCGTGCAAGCACCTGAACTTCTCGAGGACCACCACGGAGGACGAACTACTCTCCAGGAAGGTCATCGGCAGGTTCGACCCTGGCCTTAGCCACGAGGGTCTGGCCGAGTACGCCGACTTGGAATGCGCCAAGGGCCGGAGGCTGGTGGAAGGCATCAGGGGCGCCTTCAAGCTGACCACGCTCAAGTTCCAATGCCTCGATAGGATGAAGGAGTCGATCGGGGTCAATCCATGCAGCCTATGCACCTACTGCTGGGACGGCAAGGACTGACGCGGCGCGCCGCGCGCCGTCGCGGTCCCTGGCGGGCCTAAGCTATACGCATCGGCGGATGTAGGGCTTGTTTATCTCCCAAAGCTCGTCCAGGATGCGCTCCGCGGCCACCGTGCTGTTGACGACGGGGTCGCTCAGCAGCGCCTGCAGCGCCAGCCCCCTGTCCCCCCTGACTGCCGCCTCGACGGAAAGCTGCTGCGGCCCGACCTGATGCATGAGCATGGCCGCGGGCCCCATGGGCAGGTCGCCCACATGGTACTTCGTGATCCCGCCGCCGCCTATCCTGATCGGGATCTCCACGGCCAGGTCCGCCGGCAGGTTCGATATCGCGCCCCCGTTATATACGATGGCGGCCGGCATATCCCCTCCCCTGCCCGTATGCATGGCGGAGATGAAGTCGACCGCCAGCTCGTTCGACCGCCTGAGCGTTCCGCCCACGTCGGCGGCACCGCCGACGATGTCCCCTATCTCCCTCTCCGTCCTTGCGCGGTTGCGCTCATCGGCCTCGAAGTCGTAGCCGTGCATGCCGGCCTCATACCCGAAGGAGAGGTACT
>WRCU01000103.1 GCA_009783805.1 Oscillospiraceae bacterium | reverse complement strand
TGCTCCCCACGCTTTCGCGCCTCAGCGTCAGTTACTGTCCAGAAAGCCGCCTTCGCCACTGGTGTTCCTCCTAATATCTACGCATTTCACCGCTACACTAGGAATTCCGCTTTCCTCTCCAGTCCTCAAGACATGCAGTTTCCCCTGCAGGCCATGGGTTGAGCCCATGGATTTCACAGAAGACTTGCCTGCCCGCCTACACGCCCTTTACACCCAGTAATTCCGGATAACGCTCGCCACCTACGTATTACCGCGGCTGCTGGCACGTAGTTAGCCGTGGCTTGTTTTCGTGGTACCGTCAAGTTCGTCCCACGTCAAAGAAGTTTACAACCCGAGGGCCTTCGTCCTTCACGCGGCGTTGCTGCATCAGGCTTCCGCCCATTGTGCAATATTCCCCACTGCTGCCCCCCGTAGGAGTCTGGGCCGTGTCTCAGTCCCAATGTGGCCGGCCAACCTCTCAGTCCGGCTACCGATCATCGCCTTGGTACGCCGTTACCGCCCCAACTAGCTAATCGGACGCGAGCCCATCCCGTACCGGGTCTCCCCTTTGGCCGGGTGGGGATGCCCCCTCCCGGCGTTATGCGGTATTAGCCCCGGTTTCCCAGAGTTATCCCCCTGTACGGGGCAGGTTGCTCACGCGTTACTCACCCGTCCGCCACTATGCCGGGCCCGCCCGCATCGCTGCGGGCGTGCCCGGCACCGTTCGACTTGCATGAGTTAAGCACGCCGCCAGCGTTCATCCTGAGCCAGGATCAAACTCTTGACTCATTATCTGAACCTTGGCTCGCCTCTGCCTTCCGGCCTTCGGCTCACCCTGGCTTGGTTCGCATGTTTCCTTTTTCCCCACTGTTCACTTTTCAACGTCCGCTTTCGCCGCCCTCCGCGCCCGTCTTCAGCCTCACGGCCTCCCTACGGCCCCTTCGGAGCGGCTTTGCCAATATATATCAGCCGTCATGGGCAGGCAAACCTAAAATCGGGTGATATTCGGCGTTCTTTAAATGCAATTATCTTCATCCTTCCATTTACTATTGATCTTAATAAATTTTCGCATGATTTCCGGGCCTTCATAGGCCAATTATTCAACTCCAACTCAATACGCTCTCATCCCAGATGCCGGGGGCCTCAAACCCCATAAGCTCCACCGCGGTGGCGGCGAAATTGGAAAGGCCGAACGCCCCTTCCTTGATGGCGTACCCACCTCGATGGACGTTGTCGTAGATAATGAGCGGGACCGGGTTCAATGTATGGGCCGTCTTTGGCCTGACCCTCCCCGAGCCGTCCCTCTCGGGCTCCCCCGTCTTCCTGTTGACCTCGTACATCTCGTCCGCGTTACCATGGTCGGCGGTGATGATCGCGATGCCCCCCACCTCATCCACCGCGGGCAGGATAGAGGCCAGGCACATGTCGACCACCCCCACGCCCACCGCCGCCGCCTGGTAGTCGCCGGTATGGCCGACCATGTCGCCGTTGGGGAAGTTCAACCTTAGGAATCTATGTCTCCCGGCCCTGAGCTGCCGCAGGCATTCGGCCGTTATCTCGGCGGCCTTCATCCACGGCTTTCGCTCAAAGGGGACCATGTCCGACGGGATCTCGACGTACTCTTCCAGGCGATCGGAAAACTTGCTTTGCCTGTTCCCGTTCCAAAAATAGGTGACGTGGCCGAACTTCTGAGTCTCGGACAGCGCCAGCTGGCTTACGCCCGTCTCGGCCAGGTACTCCCCCATCGTCTCCGTTATGTTCGGCGGGCTGACGAGGAATCTCCTGGGCACGCCTAGGTCGCCGTCGTATTGGAGCATGCCGGCGTAGGTGACCTTTGGCCACCTCTTCCTATCGAACTTGCCGAAGTCCGGCCGCTCGAAGGCCTGGCTTATCTCGAGCGCCCTGTCGCCCCTGAAGTTGAAGAACACGACGGAATCCCCGTCGAGGATCGGGCCTACGGGCTCCCCCCCCTCAGCTATGACGAACGGCGGCAGGAACTGGTCGGTGGCGCCAGTCTCGCCCCGCAGCGTCCGGACCGCCTCCTCGGCGGACCCAAAGGCGCGCCCCTCCCCCAGAACGTGGGTCTTCCATCCGGTCTCAACCATCCCCCAGTCGGCCTCGTACCTGTCCATCGTGACGCGCATGCGTCCGCCGCCGCTGGCTATGCGCGCATCGAAGCCCGGCGAGGTCAGTTCGGATAGGAAAGCCTCGAACGGCAGCACGTAATCCAGGGCCGACGTCTCGCCGACGTCCCGCCCGTCAAGCAGTATGTGCGCGCGCACCCTCCCTACGCCGTCCTGCTTCGCCCTCGCCACCATCGACTTAAGGTGGCCTATGTGGGAGTGCACGTTCCCGTCCGAGAGCAGCCCGATGAAATGGAGCGTCCCCCCACCGCCCGCGCAGCCGCCCGAAACCTCCGCCCAAGCCGCGTTCCTGAACATCTCCCCGCACTCGATGGCCTCCCGCACCAGCTTCGCTCCTTGGTTGTAGACGCGGCCGGCCCCCAACGCGTTGTGCCCTACCTCGGAGTTCCCCATGTCATCGTCGGAGGGCAGGCCGACCGCCTTGCCGTGGGCCTTAATAGCCAGGTTCGGGTAGTCGCGCGCAAGGCGGTCGATGGTGGGCGTGTAGGCTTGCCATATGGCGTTCCCCTCACCGGCCCCGGCCAACCCGAAGCCGTCCATGACGACCGTCAGCAGCGGCCCCTCAAATCCTTTGGCCCTGCCTCCGCGCCTTAATATATGTGGCATTGCGCCGCCCCCGTCCTATGCGTATTTGATACCGCCCTTTAATGGCAATAGTATAATGGAATCGGCGCGCCGCTTCTATCGTTGGCCGCGCCGCATAGCCGCATGGGCATGGCCTCGACGGGGTGAAGGCCCAAAAAGGTGAAGGTGTGGATATCACGGACATTAGGTTCCGCCTTTCCGGAATCGTCAAGGAGACCATCGTCGACGGGCCGGGCATACGCCTTTCCATTTACATGCAAGGGTGCCCTCACCGATGCGTCGGCTGCCACAACCCGACTACCCACGATTATGGGGGAGGCATGGAGTCCTCGGTCTCGGAGATGGCGGCGTTGATGGGGGAGGGTGGGCTGCTCCAAGGCATAACCCTTACGGGCGGCGACCCTTTCATGCAGCCTAAGGCCGCGGCCGCCTTGGCGAAGGCCGCCAAGGGCATGGGGCTGGACGTGATGGCGTACACGGGGTTCACGTTCGGGGAGATCGTCGCGGGCATACGGCTAGGGAAGGCTTGCGTCCCGGCCGTCGGGCGGGCGGGCGGCGAGGCCCAGGCCGAGGCGGGCAATGGGCGGGCGGGCGGCGAGGCCCAGGCCGTCGGGTGGGCGGGCCATCACGGCCTGACCCCCGCCGAATACGAGGAGGCCTTCCTGCGCGTGGCCGCGCTGGCCAAACGGGCATCCCTCGACGCCTCCGTATGCGCTACCGACGCCGTGCCCCCGACGGGCGTGGGGCGGATCGGCCCGTCGCCGATCGCCGAGGCGCCGGCTGACGCCCTAGGCGGGTTCTTGGCACCTTGTCAAGGACTGGATGGGTTCGCGGCCGATACGTTCCGCGATTGGGAGGCCCTCCTCCTGGGAACCGGCATCTTATGCGACGGCCCGTTCATGGCCGACCTCGCGTCCCCGGCCTTGCCTTTCGCGGGCTCCTCGAACCAGAGGCTCATAGACGTCGGCAGGACCATAGCCTCCGGCACCGTATCCATTTGGGCGCCGGACCTGTCGCTGGGGTGAGGCCCCGTAGGCGGGGACACGGTTCCCAGCGCCCGTCCCTTTGGGACGCGCTCCGAACGGCTTGACCGTTCGGGCGCGCAGGCCCGCGTTAGGCGTACGATGCGCGGAAAGCCACGAAAATACTAGGAGGCAACGACCGCGATGATGGATAAGGACACCGTATATGCGTACGTCTCGACCGGCGACGGCTCCTCCTCGCTCAGGCCGTCGCCCCCCATCCCGATGGCCGCGGCCCGCGTCGACGGGGGGCGCGCGCTGGCCGTCGACCTATCGTCCGCGCATCAGCCCCTGCTCGGGATGGGCGGGACCTGGACCGACACGGACGTCCACAACCTCCTGCGGATGGGCGAGGCCGAGCAGGAGAAGGTCCTGGAGGCCCTCTTCGACCCGCGCGCGGGGATCGGCTGGAACCTCATGCGGCTGCCCCTGGGATCCACGGATTGGGAGTCTAGGGCCGAATACTACACGTACGACGACATGCCTCCCGGCGAGAGGGATTGGGACCTATCCCGCTTCAGCGTGGCCAAGGACGACGCGCGCGGTTATTTCGGCTTGCTAAGGCGCTGCCTGAAGGTGAACCCCGAATTGAGGTTCGTGGGCTCGGTTTGGGGGGTCCCCGGCTGGATGAAGGAGAACGGCTCGATCATGTTCGGCCGGTTCGACATGGCCTGCGTGGACGTCTACGCGAGGTACCTGCGGATGGCCGTCCAAGCCTTCGGCGAGCGGGGCGTGGGGCTTCACGCCATCACGACGCAGAACGAGCCTCTGTGCGGCGACGGCAGGGAGACGCCCGCGTGCCGGTTCACCTGGCGCATGCAGAAGGAGGTGGTCATCGCGCTGCGGCGCGAGTTCGGCCTTCACGGCATCGGAACCGAGATCTGGGCCTACGACCACAACTTCGACATGGCCCGAGTCTTCGTCGAGCCCTTGCTGGCCGACCCTGAGGCCAGGGCCGCCATAGACGGCGTGGCCATGCACGACTACGGCGGCAGCCCTACGGAGATGGGCAGGCTCAGCGGCCTCCATCCCGACGTGCCCTTCTATATGACCGAACGCTTCATATCGACCGCGGGCGAGATGGACAACCTCGTGCAGCAGCTTCGGAACGGGGCCCGCAGTTACATACAATGGAAGACCGTCTCCGATGAGTATGGGGGGCCCCACCAGTTCCTCGGAAGGCCCTTCCCCTACCATAGGCCCACCCGTAAGGAGCGCCTGCCTTTCATATACAACCTGCTGGACGACCCCAATAGGTGGTTCAAGGCGCCCTCATACGGCCTATACGGCCAGTTCACGAAATTTATAAGACGCGGCATGCTGCGGGTCGACTGTACGGGGGGGCATAAAGGCTGGCTGACCGCCGCGGCCTTCGCCGACGCGAAGACGTTGTGCGCATGCGGCCGCGGGGCCGTAGGGACGGGCGCCGGGGCGGGGCCCGATACGGCCGAAGCCGGCGGGCAGGCCTGCGTGGCGGTCGTGGCCGTGAACCAGACGCCCCATGAGCAAGAAGCCGTACTGGTCATGGGCGGGGCTGAAGCGAGGCTGATCCAGCCGGGCGACTCGGTGGCCACATACCTGGTCGTTCCCGGAGGGTTGGCCTTGGGTTCGGCCAGCAAGGTCGCCTCCTACAAGGCTCCCACCCCGCCCCCCGAGCCGGAGGGATACGACCTGGAGCCGGCGGGGATCGTCATCGAAGGCGCCATGGCGGAAGGCGAGGAGGCGCTCCTTTCGTGCCTGATCCGCAACGTCGGGAGGCTGCCCACCCCGGCAGGCGCCACCATCTCCGTCACCTTCGAGCTGGACGGCGACGAGAGGGTCTCGAAGGCCACCGTATGCGCGCCGCCCATCCCGCCGGGGGGCGAGGTCAAGGTCACATCCAACATCCCGTTCGGCAGGAAGCGCACGTGGACCGCGGAGGCAGGCTGGCACACGCTCTTCGCCATAGTAGAGATGGGCAACTGCCGCCCGGAGGCCGACGCGGGCAACAACCGGCTGGGGATGGAGGCTTACTTCGAACCGAGGCCCGGCCCTACCTGAACCCATTCGCGGCCTTGGCTACCACCTCGTCCGCCACTTCCTCGGTCGTCCACCCGAACAGCAGGTACAGCCCTTCGGGCCCGTACCTTCTGTAAAGCTTTGCGGCCTCTTCGCACTGCGCGTCCATCGTTCCGCCCGAAAGGCCCACCCACAGCGACTTGCCGGCCTTTCGGACCTTGTCGTAGAGCGGGTACCACATCTCGTCCCCGCCCCCGGGCACGCCGGCCCCGGCCGTCCATTGCAAGGCCTGCAGGCCCTTGATCGACATCAGCGAGTCGACGTGCCGCAGGCAGTCGGGCCCGTCCAG
>WRCU01000102.1 GCA_009783805.1 Oscillospiraceae bacterium | reverse complement strand
CTTAAGGCCCGTCATTGCGAGGAGCCTTAAGGCCCGTCATTGCGAGGAGCCTTAAGGCCCGTCATTGCGAGGAGCCTTAAGGCCCGTCATTGCGAGGAGCCTTAAGGCCCGTCATTGCGAGGAGCCTTGCGACGAAGCAATCCCGCCCCTTACGCTCCGATAGACCCTCACTCCGCCTTCCTTGGCCACCTCAGCCACGTCCCCGTAGACGTCGCCCATCAAGTCACGGAGGTACCGCCCGCCCTTGTTGTGATAGGCCGTCAGCCATAGGGATCCGCCTACCCTCAGGTACCGCACGCTCCCCGTGACCAGCTCGCGGCAGACCGCCCTCCCCGCCGCCATCGGCGGGTTGGACAGTATGTCGGAGTAGGCGCCCTCTGCGATCCTGGCGTCACCGTACAGGTCGCTCTCGAAGGCCTCGGCGTCGGCGCCGTTCTCCCTCGCGTTCATAGAGGCGTATTCGAGCGCGCGCCTGTTCACGTCCGTCATGTGGACCCTCAGCCCTTTATGGATGGCGGCGACGCACACGCCTATCGCGCCGTAGCCGCAGCCTACGTCCAGGACGAGCGACCCCTCGGCGGCGGGGAGCGAGGGCGAGAAGCGCCTCACCAAAAGGAGCGATGCGCGGTCCATCCTCCCTTTGTTTGCGAAGACGCCGCCCACGGCCGTCAGGCGCACGGCCGTCCCTCTTATGTCCTGCACATATCGAACCTCATCCCTTGCGGACGACGGGTCCCGGGTATAGTAGTGTTCTTGCACGGTACCGCCTTTCCGTATTTGACATGATGTGATATTTATGATATATTAAATTAATTTATGTTAAATTTATGTTTCGAGGGTAAACCATATGAAGCGAATACTAACATTACCTTTCATAGTAGCGGCCTCCATTAGTTTAACAGTTTTATCATGCGGTGTGAATGGGGAAAAAAAACAAGAAGGTGTAGCAGCGGTCTATGTCAGTATAAGCGACATTAAAGATGTAAAGAATGATCCATATAAAATGGTGGACAAAAATACGATAATAAATAATATATTCCAAAATATGGATTCTATACGAAAAATAGGGATACATAATAGGAACGTCAATGAAGTTGATTTTTTTACTACAAATCGGTTCAAGGTAACGCATGCTAGTATATTATCGGGTATCGCCTCGGATGTCCTGTTGATTCCCAAAAATGACATCCCTTTCTATGCCCATAAGGATTTATTAGTGCCGATAGATAGATATATCTTACGTAAGGAAAATTATGTGCACGAAATCAAAGTAGGTTCATATATATATGGCATCGGCATATCATTCTGCCCATGGTATTATTTGCTGTTCAATCAGCATATTATCGTTTCGTTGGGATTGGAAGACCCGATAAAGCAATGGTTGGAGGGAAAGTGGACTTGGGATAGGTTCTTTGGGACCATAGGCACGGTCCGCGAGGAATTGACCTATAAGGATGGCGAAGGATTCGTTCGGACGCCGGATGTGTTGATGCGAAACGCTAAACTCGCGTTTTATGCCAGCAATGGGTGTGAGTTCTTGGTCAATGATGAATACGGCAATTATTTGGTTAATCTTGATCATAAGTATTCGAACGTAAATGATGTCTTAACTGCATATGAATCAATCCTGTCAAACATTCATAGGCTGGATATGTTTCCGAGTTATAATTTAATGAGTAAAAATGAATGCATAACTTACATAGATAAATTAATCAATCAAGATTACCAAATGCTATATGGGTTGATACCGAATGGCGTACTCATGGATGATGGCGTGGCTACGATGGTAGGCATGGAAAAGGTCGGAATGGTCTGCTTTCCGAGGGGCCCCGACTTGGATGGGAGCCTATCGTCTAGGGACATAGGGAACTACGCCGTCTATGCCATCCCCATCAGCTCCAAGAAGGTTGAGGAAGCGGCTATGCTCATCAATCGCCTATTGTTCGATAACGAGCATGTCATCAGCGAAGGGAAAAGGTATCTGTCCACCATATATAAGGAATCCGCCGCCTTATTCGATTACGGGACGGAGTGGGCGGGGAACTCCACGTACATGTTTACGGATATGTGGGGAAAGGAGATAGATAGGGCGTTTGATAATATAATTAACATATATCCTGACGATGACAACCGATCGCGGATCGCCCAAATCCAGTCGGCCCTTGACAGGTACGTGAACATATTTGAGGTTGAGGATATGGCGCCTGATGACGGGGCAATCTGATTGACATACCAGAGAGCATACCGATGCATTCTTGCAATTCGATCAATATGCCTTATCATGTTGCCATGAATTACGCCTTCATCATATACTATATTATTTACATTAGAATTATCTTCACGCCGATGACATAAGCCGCCGGAGCCTAAGGAGGTTTTTATTGCCCGCGCACCCCATGGACATAAGGATAAAAGGCCTGACCCATGTCTACATGAAAGGCACCCAATTCGAGAAGAGGGCCGTGGACGGCGTGACCCTCAGCGTCGCCCAGGGCCAGTACTGCGCCTTGATCGGGCGCACCGGCTCCGGGAAGTCCACGCTCGTGCAGCACATCAACGGGCTTCTCAGGCCCACTTCGGGCACCGTGAGCGTAGGCGGCATGGAGGTCGCGAAAAGGAACCTGAGGGCGGTTAGAGCGGCCATTGGGATGGCCTTCCAATACCCTGAGCACCAGTTGTTCGAGGAGACGGTGCATGCCGACATAGCCTTCGGGTTGAAAAAATCGGGTGCTGACCCGGCTGAGGTGGACGGCAGGGTCAGTGAGGCCGCGAAAGCGGTGGGGCTGCACGAGACGCTGTTGGGGAAGTCGCCGTTCGAGATATCAGGGGGGGAGAGGCGCCGGGCGGCCATAGCGGGGATCCTGGTGACGGACCCCAGCGTCCTCATCATGGACGAGCCCGCGGCCGGCCTCGATCCCAAGGGCAGGGACGAGCTGTTCGAGATCATCGGAAGGTTCCACAGGGACAAAGGGGCGACCGTGATACTGGTTTCGCATAGCATGGACGACGTGGCCGCCCACGCAGAGAGGGTCATAGCGATGGATGCGGGCAAGGTCGTGATGGACGGACCCCCTTCGGAGGTCTTCGCCGACGCGGGGGCCATTGAGGCGATCGGCCTCCTGCCGCCGGAGACGGCCGCGTTCATGGCTAGGCTGCGCGCGCTGATGCCGGAATTGGGCGCGGCCCTGACCGTGGGCGACGCGGCGGCGGAGGTCGCGAGGGCCCTTAGGGCCCGGAGCGTGATTGCTTCGTCGCAAGGCTCCTCGCAATGACAGCATAAAAGGGCCCGCAATGACGGGTTAAGGGGGACGGCGGTGTTCGGCGAGGTGACGGTGGGGCAGTACATACACGGCGAGTCCGCCCTGCATAGGGCGGACCCCAGGACGAAGCTGATCGCAGCCGTCGCCCTGTTCGCCGTCGTCTTCCTGATCCGCGGGTACGTTCCCTACCTGGCCTTAGCCGCCGCGCTGATCGCCGTCGCCGCATGCTCGCGGCTGCCCCTGCGGTTCGTGCTCAAGGGGCTCAAGTCGCTCAGGCTCATCATCGTCTTCTCGACGGCCGTGAATATCCTTTTTAACAGGTCGGGCGAGGCATTATTAGAAGCGGGCCCGCTCACGCTCACGACGGGTGCGGCCTACGCGGGGTTCAGCCTGCTCATGCGCCTCACCATCATCATCACCGCGGGGTCGGTGCTGACCTTGACGACCACGCCGATCGGCCTGGCGGGGGCCGTGGAGAGCCTCCTTTCGCCGCTCAAGGCCATCAGGGTGCCGGTGCACGAGATGTCCATGGTGATGACGATCGCCATACGCTTCATCCCCACGATCTCCGCGGAGACCGCGAGGATCATGAAGGCCCAGGCGGCCAGGGGCTCGGACTTCGACACGGGCGGGCTCGTCGGTAAGGCCAGGAGCCTCATCCCGATCCTCGTCCCGCTCTTCGTGAGCGCCATCAGGCGCGCCGACGAGCTGGCCGTCGCCATGGAGTCCAGGTGCTACAGGGGCGGCGAGGGCAGGACGAAGCTGCGCAGCCTGAGGTTCGGCAAGGTGGACCTGGCCGTGGCCCTATGCGCCGCGGCGGCGTTCACGGCCTTCATCGCCTTCGGGAGGCTGCCTTCCGTTTTTTAGGCCAGTGTGTTAGCATTTTCGGCAATACCGGAATGGGGGACGCCATATGCTGTATGTGGGGATAGACCTGGGCGGTACGAACATAGCCGCGGGGCTGGTCGACGACGAGGGCTCGATCCTGTTCAAGGGCAGCGTCCCGACCGCCGCGGAGAGGGGATACGAGCCCGTCGTCAAGGACATGGCCGACCTCGCCGCGAAGATGGCCGCCAAGGCCCCGGCGGGGAGGGGAGGGGTCAGGTCGATCGGCATAGGCAGCCCCGGAACCATAGACTCCGCTACGGGCTCTGTGGTCTACAGCAACAACCTGGGGTTCGTGAACGTCCCGATGGTCGGTGAGATGCGAAGGTACACGGACCTGCCGATCCTCATCGGGAACGACGCCAACGTGGCGGCCCTCGCCGAGAGCACGGCCGGGGCGGCCAAGGGAATCGAGCATTCCGTCACCGTGACGCTGGGCACGGGCGTGGGCGGCGGCGTGGTCATAGGCGGGAAGGTATATAGCGGCTTCAACGACGCGGCGGCGGAGCTGGGCCATATGTGCATAATGATGGACGGCGAGATGTGCACGTGCGGGAAGCGGGGATGCTGGGAGGCCTACGCCTCGGCCACGGCGTTGATAAGGCAGACGAAGGCGGCCGCCGCGGCCGATCCGGGGAGCGCCATCAACAGCCTCGTATCCGGCGACCTGGGCGCCGTGAACGCGAAGACGGCCTTCGACGCCGCGAAGGCCGGGGACGCCGCCGGGCGGGCGGTCGTGGACGCGTACATCAGGTACGTCGCGGTCGGCCTGCGGAACATCATAAACATATTCATGCCTGAGGTGATCGTGATCGGCGGGGGCATCAGCAAGGAAGGCGACTACATCCTGACCCCGCTCAGCAGGATCGCACACGCCGAGGCCTATACGGACAGGATAAAACTCCCGGCTTTCAAAATAGCCCAGATGGGCAACGACGCGGGCATCGTCGGCGCCGCCATGCTGGGGAAGTGACCCTTGCCTACCCGTAGGGTGGCCATGACGGTCGAGTACGACGGCTCGGGCTTTTGCGGCTGGCAGGCGCAGCCCGGGCAAAGGACCGTCCAAACCACCATCGAGGGGGCCATAGGAAGCCTGACGGGCGAGTCGGTGAGCGTCCTGGGATCGGGAAGGACCGATTCGGGCGTCCATGCGCTGGGTCAGGTCTGCGCGTTCGACACCTCATCCGGCATACCGCCCGACAGGTTCTCCCATGCGCTCAACGCGAAACTCCCCGAGGACGTCAGGGCCGTCCGGTCGTGGCAGGCCGCGGACGGATTCAACCCACGCTTCGACGCCAAGGGCAAGACCTATGGGTACCTCGTCCTGGTCTCGCCCGTACGGCCGGCCATCCTAAGGGGAAGGTTCTGGCACGTGACCGCCGCGCCGGACGTGGGTGCGATGGCTGAGGCATGCCCTATCATCGAGGGCGAGCACGACTTCGCCGCCTTCTGCGCGTCGGGCGGCGGCGCGAAAGGGACCGTGAGGAACGTCCGCAGGCTGAGCGTGGAGGCGCATGGGCCGGACCCGATGCCGTACATGGGAAGAGGGTCCGCGGTCATAGGGTTCACCGTGAGCGCTGACGGCTTCCTGTACAACATGGTGAGGATAATAGTGGGCACGCTCATGGATGTGGGCTACGGAAGGATCGGGCTGAGGGAGGTCGGGGAGGCGGTGGCCACGGGTTCGCGCGGATGCGCGGGCATTACGGCGCCTGCGGCCGGCCTATGCCTCCTGGAGGTCAATTATTAAACCATTTTTGAGCGGACGCTACGTATTCCATATGAATTTCTAAAAAATGGCCCATGGTGCCTTGACAAAAAAATACCGGTGCATTATCATACCATGGCGTGTCGACGAAGCGATCAGATCGCTTTTATTTTTGCTTCACGAAAAGCCTTGGGGGGTTATGGATGGACACTTACGTGGCGAAGCCTAAGGACG
>WRCU01000101.1 GCA_009783805.1 Oscillospiraceae bacterium | reverse complement strand
GCAGATACTTGCGGGTTTCGGGATCGAATCGGCGATCCTCTTCCGCGGGACCTCGGGCGAGGGCGAGGCCTCCGAGCTGGCGTGGGAGTCGCCGGACGGAAGCAAGGTGCTGCTGATCAGGGTGCACCCGGACTACTGCTACGCGGACTTCCAGTTCAGTGAATGGAACGAAAACCTAGACATGAGGGCCTTCGGCGCGAAGAAGATGGAGGCAGCCACCACGGACGTTCTGTATGCGCTGGACGGCAGCGACCATTGCCCCGCGGACTGGACCCTGCCCGGAACCATCCGAAAAGCCAACGAAGAGCTGGATGACATAGATTGCTTCCACTCGTCGTTCTCCGAGTATCTGCGCGACTTGTTCGGAACCCTGGGCGACGGATGGCGCGACGGCTTGCAAAGGTTCGTGGGTGAGCTGAGGTATCCCGCCAAGTTCGGCAAGTGGGCGGGGATAGCCCAGGGAATCGGGAGCGGCAGGATGCCCCTGAAGCAGGCCAACGACGCCCAAGAATGGCTGCTTGCCGGCCTGGCGGAGCCGCTCAGCGTCTGGTCGGGGTTGTTGGGCGGCGACTGCCAAAAGGCATTCATCGACCTCTCGTGGCGCTACCTCATCCAGAACCACCCCCACGACTCCATCGTCGGCTGCTCGATTGACCAGGTGCACAGGGACATGACGTACCGCTTCGACCAATCGCGCCTCATCGCCGATAATTCCGTATCCGAGAGCGTTCAGGACATATTCGGCTGCATCGGCACGGATGGCTTGAGGGTCGCTATGGAGGGCGGAACCCTTAGTGCAGGCGGAGCCCCCAGCACGGGAGGGTCGTCCGACGCAGGCGGAGCCCCCAGCACGGGCGGGTCGTTTGGGGCGGGCGGGACTACGCCCTACAAGGCTTTCGCCGCCTTCAACATGGCCACGGCCCCCTCGGGCCCGGTAACCCCGGTAGAGTTCGAGGTGGACTCGGCCACTTACGGGCGCATGACTTCCGAGGGAAAATCCCTTAGGATTACGGACGGGCGGGGGGCGGAGGTGCCCTTCCAGATAACCCACGTGGAGGCCGACGTGAGGATGAGGCACTTCACGAAGAAGCACAGGTCACCATATCCAGCCTTCTACGCCGACCAATCGGGAAATTCGCAGGTGCACAGGATAAGCGCGTTGGTAGAGGGCGACGTGCCGCCCATGGGCTACAGGACATGGGCCCTGGGCTTTGTTAAGGGCGGCGCGGGCGAACGCGGCATGAGGCCGAACCCGGCCATGTCCCCGATCGAAAATGAGTATTTAAGGGTAAAACCCAACGCCGACGGTAGCCTGGATGTCACGGACAAAAGGACCGGCGCCACGTTCGCCGGGATAAACGCGCTGGTCGACGACGGCGACGCGGGCAACGGGTGGAACCATATCAAGCCCGCGCTGGACAGGGAAGTCTGGAGCACCGACGGGAACCATTCCAAGGTCATTTTAAATGAGTCGGCGTCAGGCGAGCTCATGGGCGAGATAAGGATCGGCCTCGAGATGTCCGTGCCCGCCGACCTGACCGAGGACCGCAAGGCCAGGGGCGACGAGTCGGTGACCCTGCGCGTCGGCGTGGCCGTGACGCTCATGAAGGGCGAGCGGTTCGCCAGGGTCAAGGTGAAGGTGGCGAACAACGCCAGGTGCCATAGGCTGAGGGCGATGTTCCCGACGCGCCTGAAAGGGGACGTATGGCACGCCGACACCGCCTACGACATGGTCGAGAGGAGAGTCAGGCTCCTGGACACGGCCGGATGGAAGCAGAAGGACAAGGAGGACGCGCCCATAAAGAACTTCGTCGCTTTCTGCGACGGAAAGGCGGGCCTGGCCGTGCTTTCCAAGGGCCTGAACGAGGCCGCCGTGCAGGATACGGACGAAAGGGCCATCACCCTCACCCTCTTCAGGGGCTTCTACCAATACATGAACTTCCAGCCCATCGTCGAGGGCCAGTTGCTCGGCGAGCTCACGGCGGAATATGCCATAGCCCCGTTCGCGCCCGAAGGCGGGATCCCGCCCGTCGCCTTGTTCGCGGAGGCGGCGCGCTACAAGCTGCCGACCGCGTGCGTCACCGGCCCGTTCGGGCCCGGCCACCTGGGCTTGGAAGGCAGCCTCCTGTCATGGGATGGGCCGTGCGTATTGCAGGCGCTGAAGCCCGCGGAGGACGGCGGCGGGGTGGTCGTCCGCATGCTCAACCCTTCGAGGGACGGAGCCACCGCCCGCTTCAGGCTGAGCGGCATCACTAGGATGGCGTGGCTGGCCGACCTCAAGGAGGCGCGTATACGCCCGCTGCATGCGGAGGGGGGCATGGTCTCCCTTCCACTTAGGGGCAAGGAGGTCGCCACCGTCTATTTGGAAGCATGAACTGCCTTTGATAGGCCTTATATAAGGTTCTCCGGGTTCAGCCCCTCCAGCTCCGGCAACGTGAAGACGCCGTCCTTGCGGATGAGCGCATCGTCGAACCAAATTTCGCCGCCGCCGGCCTCGGCGTCCTGACGGCATATGAGGTCCCAATGCACCGCGCTCTCGTTGCCGTTGTCGCAGGCCTCATAGCACGAACCAGGCGTGAGGTGGAAGCTCCCCCTGATCTTCTCGTCGAAGAGCGTGTCCCCGATCGGCTTGGTGATGTGCGGGTTGAGGCCGAGGGAGAACTCCCCTATGTGCCGTGAGCCCTCGTCGGTGTCGAGGATCTTATTTAACCGGTCGCCCATGTTCGCCGTGGCCCCCACGATGCGTCCGTCCTTGAGTTCCAGCGATATATTTTCGAACAGGGCTCCTTGGTACAGCGCAGGGACGTTATACGATATGACCCCATTCACCGAGTCCCTGATCGGCGCAGTGTAGACCTCGCCGTCCGGCAGGTTGCGCAGGCCGTCGCACTTTATGAACCTCATGCCCTCGACGGAGAAGGAAAGGTCCGTCCCGACGCCCTTGATCCGCACCCTCCTCGTCCTCTCACCCAGCGCGACGAGCCCGTCCATGGCCTTCGACATCCTGGCGTAGTCGAGGTTGCAGACGCTGAAGTAAAAGTCTTCGAAATCGTCGGTCGACATCCCGGCCTTCTGCGCCATCGAATAGTTCGGGTAGCGCATCACGCACCATTTGGTGGCGTTGACCCTGATGTCGCCGTGGACGGGCTTGACGTAGCGCTTCGTGTACATCGTCAGCCTGTCCTCCGGCACGCCGCTCAGCTCCGATGAGTTCAGCGAGGCCCTGACGGCTATGTAGCAGGCCATGTCCCTCATCCTCACGGAGTCGTGGGCGGCCATCGCGTCCAGCTGGGACTCGGCGCACCTCTTAAGGATCACACTTTGGATGGCCCCCATATGCACGTTCACGAAAGGGAACCCGCCGGCGTCGTATACCTTCTCGGCGATCGCCTTGGCCAGCTCGATCCCGTCGTCGAAGACCTCTATCAGCACGTTCTCGCCCTTGCCCACCTTGACCGAATAGCCCACTATGTTTTCGGCTAAACGGCTGACCCTCCCGTCGCGCATAGGCCCACCCCCCTTTATGGTATAATCGCCGAACGGCCGGGGTCTGGCAAGCCGGAAGGCTGACCCCCAACGACATGCGGGCGGCCTGACAAGGCAATCGCGCCGACGGAAAGGAAGGCCATATCCATGACGGGAAAAAGCATGGCGGTCAGCATCCGGAAGGAATTGGACCTGAGGTATTGGCTGCACCTGCCGAAAGGCTACGCGACGGCCGCCGCGAAGATAAGGTCGTACCCGCTCATCATCTTCCTGCACGGGGCCGGCGAGCGCGGCGAGGACCTGGAGAAGGTGACGATCCACGGCATACCCAGGCTGATCAAGGAAGGCAGCGACGTCCTGAGCGAATACGAGTTCATATTGGCCTGCCCGCAATGCCCGCAGGAGTATTGGTGGGACACGATGGTCGACCTGGGCTTCCTGGACGGCTTCGTGGAAGGATGCATGAAGGGGCTGCGCGTGGATACCTCCAGGATCTACCTCACGGGCCTCTCGATGGGCGGCTACGGCACGTGGGCCCTCGCCAGGAGGAACCCGCGGGCCTTCGCGGCGATAGCCCCCATATGCGGCGGCACGCAGGCCGACGACGGGCTCGCGGCCATCAAGGACATGCCCATATGGGCGTTCCATGGGGCCAAGGACGACGTGGTCAGGCTAAGCGGCTCGGCCGACGCCGTTAACAAGATATACGGGTTGGGCGGCGGCGACAAGGTGCGCCTCACCGTCTACCCGGACGCGGACCACGACTCATGGTCCATGACGTATTCCCATCCGCGCCTCTACGAGTGGATGTTCTCGCAGGTGAACCCAAGCTTTTCGATGGGGCCTGCGTCTGACCAAGGGCAAAGCGCGGGCAAGGGCGATGCCTGACGTTCGCGGCAAGGTCAGGGAGGCCCGCCGCATCGTCGTGAAGGTCGGCACCTCGACGCTCACCCACGGCGGCGGCAAGGTGAACCTCACGAGGATAGACAGGCTCGCCGGCGTCCTCTCCGAGATGAGGAACATGGGCAGGGAAGCCATCCTCGTGACATCCGGCGCGGTCGGGATCGGCCTGTCCAAGCTCAGGATCGGCTCGAGGCCGAAGGCGATAGCCGAGCAGCAGGCGGCCGCGGCCGTCGGGCAGTGCGAGCTCATGCACATATACAGCCGGGCCTTCGGGGACTACGGCTACAACGTCGCGCAGGTCCTCCTGACCCGGGACGTGACGGAGGACGCCCATAAGCGCGGGAACATCGTGAACACCATGGAGAGCCTGCTCAGCTGGGGCGTCATCCCGATCATAAACGAGAATGACACCGTATCCATAGAGGAGCTGAAGGCCGTCGGCAACTTCGGCGACAACGACACGCTCGCGGCGGCCGTCTCCGTGCTCATCAAGGCCGACCTGCTCGTCATCCTCACCGACCAAGACGGCTTCTACGACTCCGACCCCCGGAAGGACGCCGGCGCGCGAAAGATCGACGTCATCCGCGATATAAGCGACGAGATGAGGGGCTTCGCCAAGGGTGCGGGCAGCAAGGCCGGAACCGGCGGGATGGCGACGAAGCTCGAGGCGGCCGGGACGGTCATGAGATCCGGCATAGACATGCTCCTGCTTAACGGCGGCGACCCGAAGATAATCCTGCGCGCCTTGGAGGGCGGGGACGAGGGCTCGCTTTTCGTGGGCGCCCATGACGGCACGCATGAAGGCTCGCATGTAAGCACTCATGATGGGTGACGGGGGGATGGCCGGCATAGGCGAGACCGATTACGCGATACAAATAGAAGGGCTCGCCAAATCCTTCAAGGACAACCACGTCCTGAAGGGCGTGAGCCTTTCCGTGCGGCGCGGCAGCATATTTTGCCTGCTCGGATCCAACGGGGCGGGCAAGACGACGGTCGTGAACATCCTGTCGACCCTGATGAGGCCGGACGGGGGGACGGCGAGCGTGTGCGGCCATGACGTTGCCACCGACCCCGTGGGCGTGCGGCGCTCGATCAGCCTCACCGGGCAGTTCGCCGCCGTGGATGCGATCCTGTCCGGGCGGGAGAACCTGGCGCTCATCGCCAGGCTGCGCGGCGAGCGCGACCCGAAGGCGGTCTCGGAGGGCCTGCTCAGGCGCTTCGGCCTGACCGAGGCGGCGGACCGTAGGGCGTCCACCTACTCGGGCGGCATGGCCCGCAGGCTGGACATCGCCATGAGCCTCATCGGGAGCCCCAAGGTGATCTTCCTGGACGAGCCCACGACGGGCTTGGACCCCGAGGCGCGCATCGAGGTCTGGAACACCGTGAAGGAGCTCAGCGGCGGCGGCACCACGATCATGCTCACCACGCAGCACCTGGAGGAGGCCGAGCAGCTGGCCGATGAGGTCGCCATACTGCACGGGGGCCGCATTATCGCGTGCGGCACGACCGACGAGCTGAGGAGGCTGCACCCGCCGGCCAAGAAGGAGTACGTGGAGAAGCTGCCGACGCTCGAGGACATCTTCCTCACCATCATAGGGTCGGATATAAAGGGCGCGGCGGTGGCGGGCGATAGGGAGGGCGTCGTCCTAGGGCCGGCCGATGCGCGGCCCGTGGCGTCGGGCGCACCCGATGCGCGCCCCGTGGCGTCGGGCGCGGCCGTTCCGGGCGCG
>WRCU01000100.1 GCA_009783805.1 Oscillospiraceae bacterium | reverse complement strand
GCCAGCCTAAGCTGGGCGTACAGCGCCCTGGCCATCCTCCCGACGCCGCTCTCCGTCAGGCCCAAATCCTCCATGAAGGCGGCGCGCTCCCCCTCGGGGAGGCGGCCTATCTCCTCCTCCAGGCCGGCGCTGACCTCCAGGAGGGTGACCCCGCGCTCCGCGCAGTACCCTTCCACCAAGGCCTTTTGGGGCCATGACCCGGTTCGGAGCCCATCCTCGCCCAGGTTGGCGACCACGACGTACGGCTTGCCTGACAGAAAGCGCATGTGCCGCAGCGCGTCCGCGTCGTCCTCGGCCATGTTCGCCTCGGTCAGCGGCTTGCCTTCGTTCAGGGTCGTGAGGCACCTTTCCAAGGCCGCCTCCTCGCCCTCACTCTCCGCCTTCTTCTTGCCGCCCGACCTTATCCGCCCCATCCTGGCCTCCGCGGACATGATGTCGGACAGCAGCGTCTCGGCGTCCAGCTCGCGCAGCTCGGCCATCGGGTCGGGCTCGCCGTCAGCGCCCCCGACCCCGCGGAACGCGCGGACTATGTGGGCCAAGGCGTCGCAGGCGCCCAAGGCGGCCACGAACTCCGGGCCGCCGCCCTTGATCCACGGGACGTCGGTCACCTCCATCTGGGCGTAGGTGGTCTTCTTGGGTTTGAACATGGCCGAGAGGTAGTCGACCCGCCCGTCGGGGATCCGCGCGTGGCCGGATGAGACCCCGGCCTTCCCGGAAGGCCGGGTCCTGGCGTCCGCCCCCCATCCCGTCAGAAGGTCGAAGAACGTGGTCTTGCCCACGGAGGGCAGCCCCACCAATCCGCATGAAAGGGCCATGTTACGTAACCTCGCTTCCCGGCGGCCTTACGGCCTCAGCCTCGGTAGGTTCCTAATCGCGCGAAAGGGCGTTCATCTCGTTGCATACGCGGTGATGGTATGGGCTGGGCATGGGGCCCCTCAGCAGCGGGTCGCCCGTTGCGCGCATCCACCGCGCGAGCCTCGTCTTGAGCTCCAGCGCGAGGGGCGCGTACGCCGGGTCCGAGGCGAGGTTTCGCTCCTCGTTGGGATCGGCCTCCAGGTCGTACAGCTCCTCCCGGTTCATCTTCGTGAACGGCTGCCTGAACCAGCCGTAGCGGGGGGCGGTGGCGGACCTCACGTCGTACAGCGTTTGGGCGTCGAAGTTGAGCACGTACTTATGCCGTTCGGTCCGCAGGCCGCGCATCGGGTCGTAGTTGTCGTGGTAGGTCTTCTCCAGGTAGACCGCGTCCCGCTTGGGCCCCGCGGGGGCGCCCGCCTTAAGGAAGCCCAGGAGGCTCCTGCCCTCGAGCCCGTCTGGGCATGGGACGCCGCAGGCCTCCAGGACGGTCGGGTACACGTCCACATGGCTGACCAGCGCGTCCTCGCGCACGCCCCTTCGCCAACCGCCGGCGTCGTGCCGCATGAACAGGCCCACGCCCACGCCGGGGTCGAACAGGGTGCCCTTCGCCCTGGGGAAGTCTATCCCATGGTCGGTCGTGACCACGAAGACGGTGTCCTCGGCGAGGCCCCGCGAGCCGAAGGCGTCCATGACCTCCCCGAGGCCGCGGTCGAGGGCGTTGCATGAGCTTTGCAACATGGCCATCTCGGCGTCCACATCCGGGGAATCGATGAGGTAGGGGGCCTTCCAAACGCCCCTCTCGGAGTATGAGCCTTCCCAATCGCGGTGCGTCTCGCCGCACCCGATCTGCATGTAGAAAGGCCGCCCGCGCCCCGCCTCGGGATTCCGGTCGAGCCAGGCCCCGATGTCCGCGCCCGCCCCCCTGATCCTGCCGTCGTTCCAGTTGTTAAGCCAACCGGATCCGTGTATGCCTTCGTCGAACCCTACCGAGAAGAGGTCCATGGACTCGTGGATGTCGCCGCACAGGACCGTCATGTAGCCGGCCGCCTTGAGGACGCATGCCAGGTGCCGGTCCGTTTCGGACATGCGCCATTCGCCCAGGGAGCCGCCCATCAGGCCGTTCAGGCCGTTCTGGTGCGGGTACCTCCCGGTCGTGAGCGCAGACCTGGCCGGGGAGCACAGCGGCGTCGTGCAGAAGGCGCGGCCGAACGTGACCGAGGACGCCGCGAGGGCCTCGAAGCTCGGCTGATCGACGGTCGCGTGGCCATACGGCCCGTAGAACCTCCCGGTATCGTGCGAGACCATGAGCACGACGTTCGGCCTTCCCATGGGGACCTCCCGTTGGCCGCCGCCTTTGCGCGGCCCTATAAGGTGGGGCAAGCCCGCATGGCGTCGCGCCTGCGGGCTTGGAATGGAGCTCTTAACCAGATTCGAACTGGTGACCTCGTCCTTACCAAGGACGCGCTCTGCCTCCTGAGCTATAAGAGCGGGTGCGGTCCGCCCCCCGCCGCGGGCTCCGGGACAGTATATTTTCCCATGCCGCGCGTTGTCAAGGCCGGCCCCAGCCGCGCCCGGCCCAAACCCCAAACCCCAGGGCAAACCCCTTAGCCTACCCGCGGAGGGCCAGCGAAGCCTCGGTCATCTCCTCGAGCATCTTGCCCAGGTCGTCCACCCTCATGCCGTCCAGGTACTCGTTCACCTTATGCTCGTCGATGGTCCCCGTCTCCTGCAGGTAGTCCATCATGGGCCATAGGTTGTCGTAGATCGCGTCGTACACGCCCCCGAACCTGTCCCAGAACTCGCCGCCCATCATCAGGTTGCCGACGTGGAAGGACTCGGCCATGTTGCCTAGGTACTCGTCATAGAACCAGTCGTCCATGACGCCGTCGATCTGGCGCATCCTGTCGACGTTGAGGAAGGGCATCATGCCCGGGCCCCAGACCTGCGAGCCTTCCAAGAACTTTACCTTCTCGCCGACCAGGGTGTAGTCCTTGTCGAGGATGCCGTACATCAGGAGGTCATAGGCCTCCTGGTCCATGTTGACCCACTCCACGAACTCCATTATCTCCTTTACCTTCGTCGACTCCTTGTAAACGGACAGGTAGCCCCAGCCGTACCCTATGTGGGCCTCCTTGTCCGGGTACAGGACGTAGGCCTTCAGGTCCATGAACTCCATGAGCCCGCTCAGCGCGCCCTGCAGGCTGTAGATGTCGGTGACGAACGAGGCGGTTTCCCTCATCATGAAGTCGAACTGCACGTCCTTCGAGTTGTAGATGTAACCCATGCGCTTCCAATAGTTGATCCTCTCGAGCATGGCCTTGAACTCGTCGGTGAGGAACCAGACGACCAAGGGCGAGTCCTTCTGCGAGGCCTTGAAGGTGACGGGCCAGTCGGGGTAGAAGTCCTGGGCGCGTATGAGGAGGTTGCTGTTGATGACCGTCTGGTTCGCCGGGTATATGCCCTCCTCGTTCTCCTTGATGATGCGCATGAAATTCTCGTAGTCCTCGAGCGTCTTTATCGGGGGTATGCCGTACTTTTCCATCAGGTCGCGGCGCACCACCACGCAGAGCCTCTCGTTGCTGGGGTAGTTCTTGGGCACCTGCTTCAGCGCCCCGTCCGTGCGGGCGTAGTCCACGTACCTTTCGTCGAGGGAGGCGTAGTATAAGGGGGCGTACTCCTTCAGCGCGTCCTCGATGTCCATGGCGTAGAAGCTCTGGTTGTACCTCCACGAGAAGCTCCAGCTGAAGAAGGCGTCGGTGGGGTTCGTCTGGAAGTGCCTCTGTATCTCGGAGTCCTCATCGGTGAACTGCAGCGAGCCCGTCGTGTTGAGCGTCACCCTCACGCCCGTGGCCTCAAAGTAGGCGTCGAACAGGCGCCCGAGGAACAGCTCGGTCCTGTTGTTCAGGTAGCCTTGGGGTATCCCGATGGTGAAGCTGCTTACCTCGGGGCGGTTGACCCCCAAGTCCGAGCCCTCCGGGGACCTTTCGCCCGACCCGTCCGTGGGGGAGGCGTAGGCCGACCCGTCCGACCCCAGGTCGAGCAGCCCGCCGTCGTCCGCGTCGCCGCCGCATGAGGCGGCCGTCACCAGCATAAGGGCGATCAATGCCGCGGCCAGCGCCGCGCGCGCATATCGGTTGGGTTTGCCGGCAATCATCATGTAGGTTTAGCTCGCTTTCCGTTATATTGGCCATTAGGCGCTGGCGGCCCGACGCTCGGACGTCCGTCGTTATCGGAGGCCGCCGCGTCCGCGGTGAACATGGGTTCGGGCATCATTATCCCGCGGCGCCCAGCCCGTGTCAACCCCCACGGGTATGGGGACTGGAAATATTATACTGCCTACGCCCGCCCATATCAACCTCGCGGGGGGGCCATGGCCGGGGGCGGCTACGCCATAGGCCGGATTCGCCGAGGATCCGTCAGGTCAGGGGCTGGGCAGCCATAAGCCGTCGCGGTCCGGCGCGTGGGGCCCGGATATATTGTAGAATGTCCGTCATCCGCTTTCATGGGGGGGCTCGGCATGCTGGGACTGGGGATAGACACGGGCGGCACCTACACGGACGCCGTCATATACGACCTGGAGGGCGGCGGGGTGCTGTGCAAGGCGAAGTCGCCGACCACGAGGGGGGACCTCCTCGTCGGGATCATGGGCGCGCTGGGGGGCCTGGACGAAGGGCTGCTAGGGCGTTGCGGCTACGCCGCCATATCCACCACCCTGGCCACGAACGCGTGCGTCGAGGGCAAGGGCGACCCGGCCAGGCTCATAATGATCGGCTGCGACAGGGGCGTCTATGGAAAATACGGCGGTGAGTACGGCCTGCCGCCCGCGTCCGAGGTCACCTTCCTGGACGGGGGCCACGCCCAGAGCGGTGACGTGGTTTCGGAGCCGGATTGGGGGCGGTTGGAAAGGGAGGCGGACGCGGCCGGCGTAGGGTCCTTCGCCGTCGTCGAGCTGTGGGGGATCAAGGACCCGGCCTTCGAGAGGAAGGCCGCCTCCTTGCTGGCCCGCAGGCCGGGGCGCACCGTCATATGCGGGCATGAGCTCACCGACGAGGTGAACTCCCTCAGGAGGGCGGCCAGCGCGCTCCTGAACGCCGAGCTGGCGCCGATGATGGGCGGGTTCATGGCCAAGGTGGGGGAGGCGCTGGCGAAGGTGGGGCTGCCGCTTTCGCCGCTCATGGTCCGCGGGGACGGCACGGTCATGTCCATGTCCTTCGCGGCCGCGCACCCCGTGGAGACGCTGCTCTCGGGGCCGGCCGCCAGCGTGGCGGGCGCCGCCGCGCTGGCTGGGGTGGGGGAGGCGGTCATCGTCGACATGGGCGGGACGACGACCGACATCGCGATGGTGAAGGGCGGCTCGCCCGCGTTCGGCGCGGGCGGGGCGACCGTGGGGCGGTGGAGGACGGGCATACGCTCCGTCAGGGTGAGGACGTTCGGCCTGGGCGGGGACAGCAGGGTGCTGCCCCGCGGGTGCGGCCACAGGGCCAGCCCTCTCGGGGAGGGCGGGTTCTCGCGCGACCACGGGGACCGGATGCTGGCGGGGAGGCTCTCCGTGGGGCCGGTCAGGGTCATCCCGCTGTGCAGGCTGGCCGAGGACCACCCGGGGGCGGGGGCGCGGCTCGCGGGGATGGCCGGGGCGCCCGGGGGCGTCAAGGTGCATACGGAGCCTTATTGGGAGTTCCTCGTCGGGGTCGGCGACGGGAAGGGCATACCGGGCCTCACCGACGAGGAGGCCCGCATATTGGATGCGCTTAGGGACGGGCCGCTCTGCCTGTTCGACCTGGCCGAGGCGGTCGGCTCCGAGGTCTACGGACTGCGGACCGGGAGGCTGGAGAGGCACGGGGCGATCATGCGGTCCGGCTTCACGCCGACGGACGCCGCCAACGCGGCCCGCCCGCTCGGCGTAGGCGACGCGGCCGCCTCGGGGCACGCGGCCAGGGTCGTGGCCGAGAACATGGGCGTTGGCGTGGACGGCCTGTGCCGCGACATGCACGAGGCCGTCTGCAACATGCTGTACGGCTACGTGGCCACGGTCCTCCTGGAGGACGGGCACGAGGGGCTGGCCGACTGCGGGATGGCCCCGCAGTCTGCCTACCTGGTCTCATCGTCCTACTTGGGGGGCCCGCTCAGGGTCGCGTCCGACCGCGCCATAGTGGGGATAGGCGCGCCCGCCCACATGTACGTCCCGGAGGTCGCGGCCGCGATGGGGTGCGCCGCGTCGCTCCACGCGCACTCCGACGTGGCCAACGCCGTCGGGGCGGTGACCACCAAGGTGACGGCGGAGGCCGCCGCCACCGTCAG
>WRCU01000099.1 GCA_009783805.1 Oscillospiraceae bacterium | reverse complement strand
TGCGGCTTGGCCTAGGAACCGAAACGACGCACCAACCTTTAATATATGCAATGTTCCTATACATAAAAGCACAGTGGTGCGGCGTGGCCTAGGAACCGAGACGACGCACCAACCTTCTTGTGGTGCGGCGTGGCCTAGGAACCGAAACGACGCACCAACCTTGCATTTTTGCAATGTTCCTACACATAAAAGCACAGTGGTGCGGCGTGGCCTAGGAACCGAAACGACGCACCAACCTTTATTTGAGGGTTTCGTGGGTCTCCCTGAGCTGCCTCATGACCTCGATCTTCTGGGGGCACTTCCCTTCGCATGCGCCGCACGAGGCGCAGCCGGACGCGTCCTTCTTGCCGGACCCTTCCTTGCCCAGCTCCCGGTAGAGGGAACGCGCGTGGGAGGTCAGGCCGTACACCCTGTGGTAGTTCATGATCCGGAATATCGCGGCTATATCCAGGCCCTGGGGGCATGGGGAGCAATAGTCGCAGCCGGTGCAGTACAGGTCGGCCAGCCCTTTTATCTCCGCGAAGCTCCCGTCGACCTTGATCCTCTCGCCTTCGGTCAGGGCGCCCGGGATCGAGGCGGTCAGGCAGTTCTCCTCTATCTGCCCCATCGTGTCCATGCCGGAGAAAGCCACGCCTACGTCGGGGTTCGACAGGACGAACCTCAGCGCCACCTCGGCCGTCGAGCTGGCCTTATGGCCCAGCATCCTCTGTATGGCCTCGCTGGGCTCGCTGAGCCGGCCCCCGCCCACGGGGCCCATGATCGAGACCCCCAAACCCTTGGCCTTGCAATAGGGGATGACGCCCTCGTTCGCGCGGTCGAGGATGTTGTACTGCATGAGCGCGGACTCGAAGAACCCGGTGTCGGCCAACCCCTTGATGTTCTCGGGCTTGTCGTGCGTCGAGAACGATATGTGCCTCACCATGCCCTCGTCCCTGGCCTTTCGCATGGCGTCCATTAGGCCGCCCGGCTTGCCTATCCCATTCTGCCAGGACTCCAGGGTCAGGCCCCAGAAGAGGTAGAAGTCTATGTAGTCGGTCTCCATGGACCTGAGCGAACGCTCGAGCCACACGTTCCAAGTGTCGTAGGACCCGTCGTCGGTGCCGTTCTTCGTCGATATGAAGACTTCCTTGCGCCTCCCTTTGAGGGCCCTGCCCACGAAGGCCTCGCTATGGCCCCCCATGTAGTGGTGGCCCGCGTCGACCACGTTCACCCCCAAGTCGAGCGCCCTGTGGACGAGCGGGATGGCCTTCTCGTCGTCGACGCCCAGGACCTTGCCTTCGGCGTCGCGCAGCATGGGCATGCGCGAGATGCCGTATCCCAATGAGCTAAGCCTCTTGCCCGTCCTGCCGTACTCCCTGTACGTCATACTCCCCCCTTATGTCATGCGCCCGCGTGCCCGCGCCATGTATGGTTGTGCGTCCAGCCGGTATGGTCCTTCAGCTTTTGGTTGGACATGAACGGGGCGTAGCCCGGCAGGCCGCACCTGAGGCGGGCCAGCAGTTCGGGCCTGAACCTCCTTATGACGTCCATGGTGGGCTCGGAGGCGGTCGTGTCGTCCGCATGGCAGTAGTAAGCGGCGAAGGGGGGCAGCCCCCCGCCCGACGCCGCCTCGAGGATGCGTATGTGGGCCAGGGAGCAGTCCTCCGCGGAGACCCATGGGTTGAGCACGGCCTGCAGGCTCCCGACGGGCTGGGAGAAGGGCCCCGCCTGCCTGCGGCGCGCGGCCTCATCCAGGATCCAGCCGGAGCGGACCGCGTAGCACCGCATCCCATATGACCGCGAGTATGAGTCGAGGAGGATCTCGCCCGCATATTTCGAATAGCTGTATGAGTCCTCGACGTCCACCGGGTGCGACTCGTCTATGGGAAGGTAATGGATGGGGAAAGGCGCCTTGGATATGCGGAAGCCGTGGCCCGTGGCGCAGTTCGAGCCCGTTTGGACGAAGACGCCGACGTCGTTCCTCAGGGCGGCCTGCAGCATGTTGTATAGGCCCAGTACGTTCGTCCTCATCGTCTCGCCGCATGCGTCGTAGTCCTTCCAGCCGTCCGAACCTACCGAGTCGGTTGGGCCGGGGACGGCGGCGGGGTGGATTACGACGTCGATGCGCCCGCCCGCCATGGCCTCCACGCAGGACCTTAGGTCATTCACGTCGCCCAGTTCCTGGCGCAGCCCATCGAATGCGCCGCCGGAGACGGGCCTGCGGGTGAAGAGCACGGGCTCATGGCCGGCCGCCAGCAGGTCGCCGACGATCCTTCCGCCAAGCCTGCCCGTCGACCCCGTTACCAAAACCCTCATCATCGGCCTCCTTTTATTATCGGAAGGGTCGGCGCTCGCGAACGCACCTCATGCCGCGCGCCTATGCGGCGGTTCGGCCTCATAGCCGGGCCAAGGCCTCCAGCGGCAGCGGCGCAAAGGACGTCCTAAGGGCTTGGGCGACGCCCGTGCGAGCCGCCCGGTACCCCCCCTCTATGATCTCCACGACATGGCGGGCCTGCTCCGGGGTCCCGGCGTAGAGGTCCCCGCCGTCCCTGATCAGCCCCGCCAGCTGCATGATGTCCTCGAAGACGTGCGACTCCTGCATGTCGGCGTGCACGCCCACCGCGTGCGGCGAATGGTCGCCGGGACGCGTGAGGGGCTCGCCCTTGTAGCAGCCCCCGATTATGCTCGCCTCGCCGCCGTGTATGTCGGGGAAGCTGAACAGCTTCACCATGGGGCTGGCCGTCACGGAGTTGCAGATGACGTGGAAGCCCCCGCCGTAGTCGAGCAGCAGGGTCGTGGAGTCGTCCATCTCATTCGCGATCGTCTCGCCTTTATACTCATGCGAACGGTGCTGCATGCCGGAGAAGGCCGTCACGCGCTTGGCCGGGCCCAGGATGCTCGTCACGTTATGGAGCGAGTAGACCGCCACGTCGTATTGCGGGCCGCCCGCGGGCTTCTTGAAGTACCATGCCGGGCTTATCCCGTCCAGTGGGCCGTCGCCTTGCCTGACGGCCTCGCCGAGGTGGTAGCCGCCAGAGCCCGCGCCGTTGTCGATGTAACCCCATGAGAGCATGCCCAGGCGCCCTTCCAGCACCAGCCTCCTCGCCCGCTGCACCCTGGGGGCGTAGGCCACGCCGGGGGAGGCGACGATCCTGACCCCTTGCCGGTCGGCCTCGGCGATCATCTCGTCGCACTCCCAGGCCTCCACGGCCATGGTCTTGTTGAAATGCACGTGCTTCCCGGCCCGTATGGCCGAGAGGCCCTGAGCGTAATGGAGGCCGATGGGGGAGCATAGCGTCACCATGTCCACGTCGGCGTCGCCTAGCAGCCTTTCGAGCCCCTCGTCCCCATCGTACCATGACGGGACGCCGTACTTGGCTGCGGCCGCCTTCGCCCTGCCCGGCACGGGGTCGCAGACCGCCGTTATCCGCGCCTCGCCGTCGAGGTCTCCGTGCTTGAAATGCTCCAAGGCGCCCCGGATGCCTATCGACCCGCACCCGACCACCCCGATTCCCACGTATCCGTTCCTCATGCGTCCCCCCCATCCCGGCGGATCGCCGCCGATGGCCGTAAAGATCACGGAGCCTCCGCCGTAAACCGCCTCAGGGCGTTATCCTCCGCATAGCCCCATAGCTCCGGATTATATCCTATGCCGGGGCGCATCGGAACCTCCATGAAACCGCCCTCGACCCGCGGTTCCAGGCCATCGACGTCCTCGACGGCGAACTCCGAGTGGCCTGGCTGCACCAGCAGCTGCTCGTACATCCCCGTCACCTCCTCGGGGAACGACGCGATGGCGTGAGCGGCCATGTAGCCGCCCCCATGCACCTCGCACCTAAGCCCGACCGCCTGGGCGTAGCCCGCCGTCTTCAGGACGTCGTGATAGCCCCCCCCCGGCCTGAGCATGTCAGTCCAGCCGTTCTTATGCCATTCCACCCGGGCCTTGTAGCCGCCGGGCACATTCTCCGGGCCGCATAAGGGCACCCCCACGGCCTTGCGGAGGTCCCCATATCGTTCGGGCCTGTCCCTCTCGTTCATGGGCGCCTCATACCAATGGAAGCCCAGGTCGGTCAGGCGCCTGCCCACGCGCACCGCGTCCTCCAGCGTGGGATATATGCCGTCCGGGTCCAGCATCAGCCTCATCCCGTCGCCCACCTTGCGCCTTACCGCCTCGCAGACCATGACGTCCCAATCCGGGGAGGCCGTGTTCCTGCCCGCGGGCCTCATGGTGGATGGGTCCAGGCACCTGTACGTGTGGATCTTATAGCCCCGGTATCCCATCTGTAGGCAGTCCCACGCATGGTCGGCGTACTCATCCGGCGTGCCCATGTCGCAGAAGGAGCTGGCGTAGGCCATGACCTTCCTCCTGCCCGTCCCCGCGGCCATTTGGTGGATCGGCAGGCCGGCCCGCCTGCATTTCGCGTCCAGCAAGGCGTCGGCGATCGAGCCGTTGAGCCCGGCCGAGTACAGGCCTATCAACGTGTGCTCGTAATCCATGGGGTCATATCCGGGCAGCGCCGCGAAGGCCTTGGCATATGAGTCGCGCAGCCCTTCAAAGAACGTGGGGTCGCCGAAGTCCTGCCCCACGTTCAGGCCGTCGCCCGTCAGCCCGGCCCCATATGAGCCCGTGGGCCTGCGCCCCATCATCAGCCCCCAGACCCCGTCGTCCGCCGTGACCTTGAGGACCCAGAACAGCCTGCCGACGCCCTCGCCGTAGCTGTTGGACTGGGACAGGCCGTACCCTTTCCTTATGTCCCACCATTTGCCCTCCATACGGGCGTTCGGCGTCAGGAACTCTATCAGCTCCATCCTGCGCGGCCTCACTCAATCACCCCCATCGGCGCTCGGCGGCCGTTCCCGGCCCACCCCGTGGCCCCGTCCTTAGTCGCCTGGCGATGGCACCGCCTGCCGTCGCCCATCATGGTTACTCTTAGCGCCCTACCTATCCACCGATTACCTGGCATAGCCTATATATGCGGACTACGCGCCGCCCTCCAGGAGCCCGATCGCGATCGAGGCGTTCTCCATCGCCTTCCGCCTCAGCTCCACGCCCCTGCGGGCCATGTCCGGCATGATCGAGCCCCTGGCCGCCCAGACCTCGTCGATCCGCCCGGCGAGGGCCTCGAAGGTTAGGTCCTCGACCAGCCCCGCCGACGATTGGCCGAAGTAGTCTATGAACGCCTGGACCTTAGGCTCATACACGATCCCTATCGCCGGCACGCCCCCGTTCGCGGCGTATATGAGCGAGTGCAGCCTCATGCCGATCACCAACGCGCAGCGCGAGATCACGCCCATGAGCTGCTCGGCCTCGTGCCTGCCTCGGACCATGAAGGGCGGTTGGGCCATCCTCGATGCGATCGAGGACGATATGGCCAGGTCGTGCGGGTGTTGCATGGGGATGAGGACGGGCGTCAGCCCATGCCTCTCGCGCGCGTAGTCGGCCGCCTTGGCCATCGTCTGCTCGAAGTCGGGGGCGCTGTGCTTCCAGTTGCGCACGGAGATGGCCAGCAGCGGGGCGCCCTCGGGCAGCCCCTCCGCCTCGGCGGCCCGGAGTGCCTTCGCGGGCGATGGGTCGATGGTGAGGACCGGGTCGGCCGTCACCGATATCCTCGGCCTCGTCACGCCCATCCCCGCGAGCTCCCGCTCCGATAGGGCCTCGCGCAGCGTGATGACGTCGACCCGGTTGAGGATCCGACGCGAAAGCCGCTTGTTCAGCCTCTTCCCGACGGGCCCGATGCCGTTGGCGTACAGCATCGTCTTGGCGCCCATCCTCCCCGCCAGCCATGTTATGCCCAGGTAGTATATGAGCGAGTGGGTGCTCGTGTCGTCCTGGATGAGGTTGCCCCCGCCGTTGATCAGCAGCCTGGACCTTTTCATGATCCTCGCTATGCGTATGATGGAGAGCCTGTTCACGCAGTCGACCGAATACTGCGCCTTCGTCTGCGCGGGGGTCCTCGAGAGGACCAGCAGCCTTATCTCCGGCCTGTGCGACCTAAGGTTCCGGATTATCGACATGAGCAGGGCCTCGTCGCCGCTGTTCGAGAAGCCGTAGTAGCCCGAAAGGACGGCGTCGTAGGCTTGGGGGGATTTCGCCTCTTTTAAGGATTTGCCCTTTGCGGCCTTGCCCTTTGGGACGCCCGACGCGATCTTCTCATAGACCTCGGTTTGGGCCTTCACCATCGCCTCCAGGGAAAAGCGCGCCACGGCGC
>WRCU01000098.1 GCA_009783805.1 Oscillospiraceae bacterium | reverse complement strand
ATCGCTTCGCGATGCGCAGGATGTTTCGACGCAACGGATATCTATATAATGATGAAGCATGGGGGGCATATGCGATGATGATCAGGCGCTTCGGCGAGGATTATTCGATAACGATAGACGTCGGCACGGGTGAGCTGGCCTTGCTGGGCCCGAGCGGGCGCATAGGCCCATGGAGGGCTTCCCTGGAGTTCGAGGGAGAGGGGGGCGTGACGACCCTCGATATATTTAAGGGAGCCGAGGTCATCGTCACGGACGAAAGGATCACGCTGAGGGGCGCGGCGGACGGCGTGGGGTGTTCCGTCTCCTTTACGTTAAAGACCGATGGTTGGCTGTGCCTAAGCCTCACGGTTTTGAATGGGGGAGGAGGGGAGATCCGGATAAGGCGGGCCGACTTCATGGACCTGGACTGCGCCTCGGGCCTAGACTTCGGCGGTGTTTCCGGCGACCTGCGCATGATGGGCAACCCCAGGGGCATGTCGCCCTATGCGGGCGCGCGGGACCTCTTCCCGTCGGAAAGCCCGGACATATACGACCTGGGCCCGAATAGGCCCCACGACATACTTGGGTATGAGAAGTGGAACCACTCCTGGATGGTCACGGCCCTTTGGGACAGGCGGCTAAGGCGCGGCGCGGTCATGGGCGCGGCCCATCCCATGCACGAATCCCTTCTCTTCCTCACCGAGGGGGGGCATTTCATCGGCCGGCTCTTCTACGACGGGAGGGTCGTCCCCACCGGAAAGGCCGCTGCCTCCCCCGACGTGTTGATAAACATGCGCGACCGGCCCCGCGAGGGCTTGGCGGCGTATGCTGAGCTTAACAGGCAGGACCTGCGCGTCGGGCGCCTGGCCGACTATATGGGCTGGAACTCGTTCGACTACTACGCCAACACGGAGACCCTCGCGGACATAGAGGAGAACGCCGCCGCCATAAACGCGTTGCCGGCCTTGAAAGGCAGGGTGAAATGGATATGCGTCGACAGCGGTTGGGAGTACCGGTGGGGCGAGTACTACGCGCTCGAGCACCGCTTCCCGGGCGGGGTGCCGAGGCTCTGCGAAAGGATACGCGAGGCCGGCCTGGAGCCGGGCATATGGACCGCCCCCATCATGGTCGAGCGGTACAACACGCGCCTGACGAGGTGGGACCCGGACGCCTTGGTAAAGGACGGGGAGGGCAACTTCCAATCGGTCTTCTTCGGCAACTGCTACCTGGTCGACCCCACGCACCCGGCGGGCGAAAGATACCTGCGCGAGACCTACGGCAGGCTCCGCTCCGAGGGGGTGCGGTATTTCAAGTGCGACTTCCTGGAATTCGGCGTGCTGGGCCGCGCAAGGTTCGACAGGGAGATGAGCGTAACGGACGCGAACAGGCGGGTGCTGGAGATCATCAGGGAGGCGGTGGGGCCCGACGCCTTCATATTGGCCTGCATCGGGACGCCCGAATCTATCGTCGGGCTGTGCGACGCGGCCAGGATCAGCGGCGACATGCACAACAGGTGGAGCAGCGCGCAGATGTCGGCGGTGAACACGGCCTGGCGCTGGTGGATGCACGGCAGGCTGTTCTGGAACGACCCGGACATGCTGGCCATACGTGGGCCGGAGACGGCCGACTATTCGCGTGAGGCCTTCCAGGTCGAGGCCCCTTTCAAGGACTTGAAGGGCGGGACGGGGCCCGCGTTCAGCAGGCTTGAGGCCGAGTCCTGGACGGCTTTCCTCCTTCTGAGCGGGGGCCTCCTGACCTTCAGCGACCGCATGGCCAGCCTGAACGAAGCCGGCAGGAGGATCGCCTCGATCGCCGCCGAGAACTTCTCGCAGGTGGCCGCCACGCCCGTGGACTTCTACGAGCCGGGCCTGCCCTCGCTGTATGTGCAGATGGACGGGCCGGTCGGCAGGCTGGGCGCCTTCAATTGGTACGGGGAGACGCGGACGGTAAGGGTCCATGACGACGGGCTCGCGGGGATCAGATCGGGGACCGTGATGCGCGAAATATGGTCGGGGACCGAGCGCGTCTGGGACGGCCCGTTCGATGTCACGTTGCCGGCCCACGGGTGCGCCTACTATAGATGGGACACGTGATGTCCCACGGGTGCGCACATTATTTCTTTAATAAGTCGGAGTAAACGGCGAACGCCTCCTTCGGGGTACGGTCGCGCCTGAGGAGCCCGAACTCGCTCACCTCGGCTATGGAGCGCCTGAAGGGCCACGCATGGTCCGCGTATATCCATACGGCCGCCCCCTCAGCGCACTCCCTCAATGCCGGGTAGACGGCGCGGATGCAATCCGCCTGGTTCCTTTCCGCGTCCAGCCCTTCCAGGGCCCTCTCGGTGCTGTACCCGAACTCCGTCATGATGACGGGCTTGCCGGGGTACCTCTCCTTCAGCCCGGCGATGACGGCCTTCATATGGCCGACGGGCGCCTCCGGGTCGAAGGCCTCGCCCGAGGCGAGCGACCTCACCATTCCGTCCTGGTACCCGTACATGTTCACGCATATGACGTCGTCCCGGTCAAAGAGCCGATGCTCCGCACCCAGCCATGTGTACATGCTGACGTGGGCGCACAGCCTCGAGGGGTCAAGCGACTTGGCGAGGCCGACCAACGCGCCGTTCATCCTCTTTATCTCGTCGTCGTCCTCCTTGCATTCATTCCCGACCGACCAGATTATTACGCTGGGGTGGTTGCGGTCGCGGGAGACCATCCTCCTGAGCGCCTCCTTGCATGACGCGTATACCTGGGCGCACTTCTGCCCCTTGGGGTCCATGGGGTCCTTCGGGTCCCACCAACCCACGCAGTAGGCGTTGAACGGTATCTCCGCCAGCAGCATGAGCCCGAGCCTGTCGGCGACCTCCAGCTCATAATCGTCATGGGGGTAGTGGCACATCCGCACGAAATTGGCGCCCGCGGCCTTCATCCCCGCGAAGTCCGCCTCCGCCGCCTCCCGCGAGAAGGCTCCTCCATGGACCGGACTGTCCTCGTGCCGGTTGAAGCCTTTAAGGAAGACCGCCTCGCCGTTGAGGGTCACCTTCCCGTCCGCGACGCCGACCGTGCGGTACCCGTACTCGACGCCCACCGAGTCGTAGGCCGCGCCGTCCCCCCCGCACAGCGTCATCACGGCACGGTAGAGGCTCGGCGTCTCAGGCGACCATCTCGAGGCGCCGGGCACCTCCGTCCTCAAAGAGGCCGTCGGCGGCCCTCCCGCGGCCCCCTCGGCGCTTATGGGCGCCTCGCCCATATAGACGCCCTCCCCCGCCATGCCGTATATGGCGACGCGCATGCGCGAGCCCATCCACATCGGGCCGCCGAAGGAAGCGGTGAACACGGCGGTCCCGTCCATCGCCGCCTCGACATGGGCCTCCTTTATGTAAGCGGGGCCCGTGGCATAGAGATGGACGTCGCGGATCACGCCCCCGGCGTTCTTCCAATAGACCTCGGTGGGCAGGAAACCCACCTTCAGCGAATTGTCGGCCATGACGAGCAGCACGTTGTCGCCTCCGGCCCGCAGGCATCCGGTCACCTCATGCTCGAACGGGAGGAACCCGCACGCGCTCCCCCCCAGGAAGGCGCCGTTGAGAAAGACTGACGAACGGTGGTTCACGGCCCCGAACCTGAGGACGACGCGCCGCCCTTCCATGGACCTCGGGACGCGGAAGGCCTTACGGTACCAGCATATGCCCTCGTAGTCCGGGTCCTCGGGGCACGCATGGGCGAAGTCGCCGGGGACGGGCGCGTCCCTCCACGCAAACCGGCCGTGGTCGGCCACTATCGCGTCCGAGTCCGAACCGCCCGGATCCCTCCTGAAGCCCCATACCCCGCCTAGGCCCAAGACTTCCCTCATGCCACCGAATAGCATGCGCGTATCCCCCAATCCTTGATTCCATTGATAATTTTATTCGGACGCCAGCCCCAGCTCGGCCAGCAGGCCGCGCAAATAATCCCTGCCGGATAGCAGCCTGCCTTCCATCTCCTCCATGAACGGCCTCGCCTCATAATCCTCTATCGACGGCAACTCACCCGCGAAGAGCCGCCGTTGGGTCGCCCACGCCAGGCCGACGAACCTGCCGAGCTCCAGGGCCGTCAAGTCCGGGTTCCGCTCCATCCAGTCTGGGTCGAATATGTCGGCGGTGAACAGCCATTTGTGGTCCTCAATCGACAGCGGCAAGTCAGGGCTGTATTCGGCCAGTATGGGCAGGATTGACCTGAAGTCCACGTCGCCGCCCCCCACCGGCTTGCCCTGCCTTACGATCCCGGTTTCGCAGAAGGCCACGATGGCGTCCTTAGTATGGGTCAGGTGCGTGTACGGCGCCACGCGCCTGGCGGCCATCACGGGGTCCTCGGCGTTGACGAGCGTATTCGCCGTGTCCAGGCAGACGCCGACCAGGTGCGGCCCGGTGCGCGAAATGATCCCCAATATGTCGAACGTCGTCTCGCCGTGCGTCTCGATGTTTATTCGGGACCCATGGCGCTCCAATACGGGCCTCAGCCTGTTGATCAGCGATACGCACCCGCCGACGTGCGCCTCCCACGGTACCTTGTGCGTGTAGCGCTCGGTCCCGGCGTTGAGCACCGAGTGCAGCTCATGCCACCCGGCGCCCGCCGCGGCGGAGACCTCCTCGCCTATCCGTTCGGCGAGCGCGTCCAGGCCCCCCGCATAGGTGACCGGGTTCACGGACGTTACGGAGACTTGCGTGTACATCCCGCGCCGGTCGCCATAGGCCTTGACCTCCCTCAGCTCCCCGGCGTCGAGCGTGGGGCTGAGTGAGCGGACCCCGCCGTACTGCATCCCGTCGAAGCCATGGTCGGCCGCGTAGTCTATCATCCCCGCCGGGCTCAGGCGCAGCCCCCCGATGGTCATTATGTCGATGCCGACGCGCATGCGGACCCCCCCATCATGTGAATTTGCGATTCCGCCATTTATGTGATCCCGACCTTAATAAGGCATCACCTTTGGTACTCCCTCTCATCCCAGGGGACATGCCTGATCGGCAGCTCCACCACGCGCCCGAGCGCCTCCGAGAGGTAGGCGGCCTCGGCCACTTCCACCGTCTTCATCGAGTCGGATCCCGGCGTCAGCACCTCCGCCGGCTGGCCTGCGACCGCCTTGAGGAACTCCCCTATGCACCTTTGGTGCCCCGAGAGCCGCCATTTCGGCTCCAGGCGGACGAACCCGCCCTCGCCGTCCGGACTCTCATAAGACTTCATAAACGCGCCCTTGCCGCTCATGTAGTACGCCTCGCCGCGGGTCCCGTATATGTGGCTGTACTCGTACCAGAGGTTGTTTTCCTCGCCGGCCCTCCACGAGGCCGACTTCGTGTGCCAGTTGATCGACAGCATCGCCAGCGCCCCGCCGCGCATCCTCGCCGTTACGGCGCCGATGCACTCCCCCTCCATGTGCGTGTCGAGCGACTTGGTCATGCACGTGACGCTGGCCACCTCACCGAGGTACCAGCGCAAGGCGTCTATCTGGTGCGTGAGGCAGCTCATGACCGCCCCGCCCCCTATCCCGTCCCTCGACCAGATCCAGGAGCCCTTCGGGATCCTGACGTCCTGGTTGTGCTCGAGCCTCGCGAAGACCGCCTCGCCTATCCCGCCCGACTCGACCGCCTCCTTGAGCGAGGCCCACTCGGCGTTGTAGCGCCTGTCATGCGCCACCATGAGGATGACTCCCGCCCTCTCGCAGGCCCCGACCATCGCGGCGCACTCATGGGCGTTGCGCGCCATGACCTTCTCGCACAGGACATGCAGCCCCTTGCCGGCGGCGGCGACGGCCGCCTCCATGTGCATCGAGTGGGGCAGGAGGATGTCGACGGCGTCCAGCCCAGGCAGGTCGAGGACCTCCCTATAGTCGCCGTATATGGGGACGTCCTTCTTGAGCAGCTCCCTCACCCTGGCATGCGCCGCCGGGTTCGCCTCGGCCACCGCCACGACCTCGCAGAGGTCCGCGTGCGCGATGTAGCCCGGCGCGTGCGCCCCCAGTATGTTGCCTCCGCCTAGGATGGCCAGCCTGACCTTTCCGCCCATATCTACCCCCCATATACGGCCGCGCGCGTACCCCGCCGCGGCGCCCTGTGCTAATATGCTTATATCCGCGGGCCGCATTAGTCAACCTTCCGCCATGCGGGGCGGGCATAAACATGAACGGAGGCGACGTATGGCTGCGCATAGCGAGGCGTCCATCATCGAGGCGCTAAGGAAGTACGATACCCCATCGATCACGAACGT
>WRCU01000097.1 GCA_009783805.1 Oscillospiraceae bacterium | reverse complement strand
CGGAGACGAGACCCTCCTCCACGGCCGCCCTCGTCGCCGAGAGGGCGTCCTCTATCCTGAGCTTCTTCTCCTTCATCTCGGTTTCGGTGGCCGCGCCGACCTGGATGACGGCGACTCCGCCGGACAGCTTGGCGAGCCTCTCCTGGAGCTTCTCCCTGTCGAAGTCGGACGTGGTGTCCTCTATCTGGGCCTTGATCGATGCGATCCTCTTCTTGATGGCGTCCTGACCGCCCGCGCCGTCCACGATGATGGTGTTCTCCTTCTGCACCTTCACCTGCCTGGCCTTCCCGAGCTGCTCCACCGTCGCCTCCTTCAGGTCGAGGCCCAGCTCCTCGGTGATGACCACGCCGCCCGTGAGGACCGCTATGTCCTCGAGCATGGCCTTCCTCCTGTCGCCGAATCCGGGCGCCTTCACGGCCACGCAGTTGAACGTCCCGCGCAGCTTGTTGACCAGGATCGTGGCGAGCGCCTCGCCCTCGATATCCTCGGCGATGATGACCAGCTTCTTGCTGTGCTGCAGTATCTGCTCGAGCAGCGGCAGGATGTCCTGTATGCTGCTTATCTTCTTGTCGGTGATGAGGATGTACGCGTCGTCCAGTACGGCCTCCATCTTCTCCGTGTCGGTCGCCATGTAGGCCGAGACGTATCCCCTGTCGAACTGCATGCCTTCGACTATCTCCAGGTTCGTCGTCATGGTCTTCGACTCCTCGACCGTGATGACGCCTTCGTTGGTGACCTTCTCCATGGCGTCGGCGATTAGGCTGCCGATGAAGTCGTCGTTGTTGGCCGAGATGGCCGCGACCCTGGCTATGTCCTCCTTGCCGTTCACCTTCTGGCTGGTCTCCTTGATGCTCTCCACCGCGGCCTCGACCGCCTTGGCGATGCCTTTCTTTAATATCATCGGGTTGGCGCCCGCGGCCACGTTCTTAAGGCCCTCGCGGATGATCGCCTGCGCGAGCAAGGTGGCGGTGGTCGTGCCGTCGCCCGCGACGTCGTTCGTCTTCGTCGCCACTTCCTTGACCAGCTGCGCGCCCATGTTCTCGAACTTGTCCTCGAGCTCGATCTCCTTGGCGATGGTCACGCCGTCGTTCGTGATGACCGGCGAGCCGAACTTCTTGTCTAGGACCACGTTCCTGCCTTTGGGGCCCAAGGTTATCTTGACCGTGTCGGCCAAGGCGTTTACGCCCCTCTCGAAGGAGCGCCTAGCTTCGTCGCTGAACCTGATGTCCTTTGCCATGTTGCGGAATACCCCCCTTTGATTTTATGTAGCCTACTTCACTATGGCTAATATGTCGCTCTGCCTTAGGATCGTGTACTCCTGGCCGTCCAGCTTCACCTCGGTCCCCGAGTACTTGCTTATGAGGACTTTGTCCCCGACCTTGACCTCCATCTCGACCTTTTTGTCGTCGACGTACCCGCCCGGACCCGCCGCCACCACTTCGGCTATCTGCGGCTTCTCCTTGGCCGTCCCCGGAAGGATGACCCCGCCTTTGCTGGTCTCCTCCGTATCCAGCATCTTGATGACGACCCTGTCGTTCAAAGGCATGATGTTCATTTAGCGACCTCCTGAGTATTGTGTGGGTGTTATTAGCACTCACCTTTGTTGAGTGCTGATTGCGCCATCAATATAGACGAGTGGAATAGGCAAATCAAGCATAATAATGCGGCGTTTCATATGGACTTTACATAGGTTTTTAATTGATGCTACGCATTATTCCGTATTACTCCCATTTCCTTGAGCTGAGCAGGTATTCCGCGTATCCATAGTCATCCCTGGTCGTTATCTTTATGTTGGAATCCGTGCCCGGGGTCACTCGAACCTTGACGCCCATCCGCTCGGCCAGCGCGGCGTCGTCGGTGGCTTTTATCCCGTCGGCCGCGGCGGCCCTGTGCGCGCCCAGTATGAGCCCGAACCTGAAGCATTGCGGCGTCTGCGCGAGCCAGACGGCGGACCTGTCAACCGTCCTTGCGATGAAGCCGCCTACGGCTTCCTTGACCGTGTCCTTGGAAGGGACGCATACGCACGAGGCGCCGAACGTGGCCGCGTCGGACAGTGAGCGGCGTATGGTCGGGCCGTCGGCGAAGGGCCTCACCGCGTCGTGGATCGCAGCTATCGCGTCGTCGGGCAAGGAAGCCGACATCCGTTCCAACGCCTTATGGACGGACTCCTGCCTGGTGGCCCCGCCGTCCACGACCGTAAGTCCTTTCCCCATGCATGACGCCTCGGCGGCTAGGCGGTACTCGCTGGCCCTCCCTTCGGGCGCGCTCACCACCAGGCACCCCACCTCCTCGAGCGACGCGAAGGCCATGACCGACCGCAGCAGGATGGGCATCCCGCATAGCGGCTCCATCTGCTTCTCCGTAAGGCCCATGAACCTTTCGCCGCTCCCGGCTGCCATTATGAACGCGCATACGGTCGCGCCCGAAAGGGGCGGGCTTGGGCGCCCGGCGTCAACCGCCGCCATCAAGGGCCACCGACGCTGGCTTGCGCGGGCCCGGCTAGCGCCTCGCCATTCCTTTGACCGCCCGATGCCTCGCCCAGCATGGCGGCCTCCGAGGGGCTGACGACTCCGGCCCCGCCCTCGGCCGCGCCGTCCATGGCCTTGGCCTCAGCCTCCGGGTAATGCGAGCCGGCACCCAAACCCCCGGCCTGGCCCTCCCTGACCTTGGCGAAGACCATCTTGCCGGCCGCGGTCTGTATAACGCTCGTAATGTACACGTTTATGGGCTCGTTCACGTACCGCTTGCCGCTCTCGACCACTATCATGGTGCCGTCGTCCAGGTACGCCACGCCCTGGCCTTCCTCCTTGCCCTCGCGGACCACCTTGACCGCCAGCTCCTCGCCCGGCAGCGCGGCGGGCTTCACGGCTTTGGCCAGGTAGTTTATGTTCAGCACCCGCACTCCCTTCACCGCCGCCACCTTGCTCAGGTTATAGTCATTGGTGACTATCGTGCAGCCTTCGCTCCCCGCGGTCGCCAGGAGCATGTCATCGGCGCCCAGGCCGGGGACCTTGCCGTAGTCCCTCACGCTGACGCGGCCCGCGTACTCCTTCTGCAGCGTGTCGAGGACGTCCAGCCCCCTCCTGCCGCGCGCCCTCCTGTTTTGGTCCTGGGAGTCGGCGATCGCCCTCAGCTCTTCCAATATATATGAAGGGACCGTTATGTCGCCTTCCAAAAAACCGCTCTTAATGATCTCCACCAACCGCCCGTCTATTATGGCGCTGCTGTCCAGAAGCCTCGTGGATCGGCCGTCCTCAGGGACCCCGTCCCGCCTCTTCGTGAGCAGGGAGTCGCCTTTCTTGAACACGGAGACGCTCATGCCGATGGCGCCGAACGTCACGTTCAGCGCGACGGCCAACGGCATCCCTATTACGGGCAGCCCGCCTATGGGTATGGAGACGAGGTTCGCCACTATGAGCCCGGCCATGAGCCCGCCGGCGGCGACGATGACTTCCAGCAGGGACATGCCGGAGATGCGCCTGACGAACGAGAGGTAGGCGCCGTCTATGAAGCGTATGGTCCCGTTGGCGAGCAGTAGGAATAGGACCGAACCCAGCAGGGTCAGGGCCGCGATGACCGCCACGCTGACCGTGAGGTCGGCGGACTTCCGGGCGTCGGTCACCACGAAATGCGATAAAGTGTATCCGCAGAGCGCGCCGACCAAGGAGAACATGACCCTGATTATCGTCTTCGTCAGCCTCAGTCGCCCCTTTGCGCGCCTATCGGGGCTATGCCGGCGCCCATGGTAAGGTTGATCCTGCTCTCGATCTCCGTGGGCTCGGCGCCCTTGGCCAGCACCAACTCGCTGATCAGTATCTGCCTGGCGTTGCTCAGCATCTTCCTCTCGCCCATGGACAGGCCCCTCTCCCTCTCCCTGGAGACGAGCGACCTGACGACCGAGGCCACCTCGAATATGTCGCCGCTCTTGATCTTGAACATGTTGTCCCTATAGCGCTTGTTCCAATTGTCGTTGGACTCGTCCGCCTTGAGCGAGAACGAATCCATGACCTCCTCGGCCTTGGCGTCGCTGATCACGTCGCGGATCCCGATCTCCACGACGTTGTCCACGGGCACCATGACCTTCATGCCCCCGACCGGGAACCGCAGGACGTAGTATAGGCTCTTTTGGCCCAAGAACTCCTTTTCCTCTATTGAGTCAATCACGCCTGCCCCGTGCATCGGATAGACGACCTTATCGCCGATGGCGTACATGAAGGAACCCTCCATGGCGCGCTTAGACAGCGCGGACCGTGTCCTTTCATTAATATGGAAAAAATTATATGCCGCCGAGCCGCCTCTTGTCAAAAGCCGCTATGCGTCCTTGACTTCACTCGGCCGCATCCTCGTCCTTGTACAGCCGCTTGACGTGGCTGCAGCCAAACGACCTCCTCTCCCAGGACATCCCCGCCAGCTCCTCCCTCAGCCTGGCGCCGACCTTATCCTTGTTCATGTCGATGATCCGCCTGCCGTTCGCCTCGGTGGCGCGCACCCTGGGGTCGTACCCGCCGATCCCGACCATCCTCGCGTCGTCCGTCAGCGTGGCCAGGTCCGCCAGCTCCGGGCGGAGTCCCAAGATGATCGACGTCTCGTTGTACGCCGCGTGGTCGCATTGGATCCCGTCCCGCCCCTGGACGCCTATCTCCCACAAGGTGAACAGCCTCAGGCCGTATTCGGCGCCCCATCGGGCGGCGTTCTTGGCGAACGCCCCCGTGCTCGGCCCGTGGCCATGGCCCACCACCACCTTGAAGCCGGCCCTCGACAGGTTCGCGAGTATCGTCGCGAGCATCGCCGCGAAGGCCTCCCCATCCATATGGTACGCGCTGCCTGGCAGCTGCTGCATGTGCCCTTCCTCGAAGCTGAGCGCGTCCATCCCGTAGTATTCGGAGCCGTCCTTGGGCGTCGCTCCGTCAGGCCCCAGGAAGAGCATCGGGAGGACCACGCCGCCCACCTCCCCGGCGAGCTCGGCGAAGAACCCCTTGGCCTGCAGCCCGTCGGAGCCCAACGGGAGGTGGAACCCATGCCATTCCAGCGTCCCGAGCGGCAGGTAAGCGATGGGGCACTCGTTGACCCTGTCCAAGAATTCCTCCGGCCTCAACTCCTCGTACAGCACCTTGCGCGGCCCATCACCCATAGCCATGCCCCCCCATCATATTTGTTAAACGCCCGCCAACCGTCAGTATATGCCATCGTCCGCGTATCGCGCGACCGCGTCCAGGTGCCCCTCGTAGGTTTCCGAAAACTCATGGGTCCCGGTGCCGTCGTTCTTGGCCAGGAAGTACAGGTACCCCGTGGAGTCGGGGTACAGGGCCGCCTCGATGGACTCCAGTCCGGGGGAGCATATCGGCCCGGGCGGGAGGCCGTCCCGCAGGTAGGTGTTGTATGGGTCGTCGACCTGGGTGTCGACGGCCGTGATGACTTCCTTCACGTACCCGATCCTTTTGTACAGCGCGTACTGCACGGTGGCGCACGACTCCAACCTCATACCCGCCGCGAGCCTGTTGTGGAACACGGACGATATCGTCCCTTTCTCGCCCGCCACCCGCGCCTCCCTCTCGATCATCGAGGCCAGCGTCATGACCTGGTCGACGGTCATCCCCACCGCATCCGCCCTCTCCGCCAGGTCATCCGTGTAGATCTCCGCGAACCTGCTCAAAAACTTCCTCGCGACCGCCCTTTCGTCGCTGTTCCTGTCGAAGAGGTATGAGTCCGGGTACAGGTAGCCTTCCAACCTTTCCTCCCGATCGGGTATGCCTTCGATGAACCAGTAGCCGAATTCGGCGGACTGGCATACCTCGGCGAACCTGTCGCCGTCCACGATCCCCTTGCCCACCAATGCGCCCACCGTCTGCCTGAACGTGTAGTGCTCGGCTATGACCACCCATACGCTGATCTCCAGAGCCGGCTCGCCGCATAGGATGGACATGATCTCACCGTATGAGAGGCCTGCCTTGAGTATGTGCGTTCCGGCCTTGTAGCTGCCGTCGTACCCGTTCACAAACGAAAGCAGCTTGAAGACGGCGGTATGTCGTATTATCCTCTCATGCGCCAGGATCTCCGCTATCTGCCCGGTTCCGGATCCCCTGGGGATCTCGACGTACAAGGCCTCATCCTCCGATATGGGTATGGCGCCGGCGTCGATCGCGCCTAGCCTGTTACCCTCCACGTAGTTCACGGCCGCCAGGTACGATGCGGCCACCGCGGCGGCGCACGCTAT
>WRCU01000096.1 GCA_009783805.1 Oscillospiraceae bacterium | reverse complement strand
CGTCTCATTCGGCGTGATCACGGTGGCGTGCCGAAACAACGCGTGACCCCCCGCCTTGTACGGCGCGGGGTCGAGGACGGCCAGCTTCCCCATGCCCCTGGCCGCCTCCATCGCATACGCCACGGTCATGAGCGGGATCTCGTTCTGCACTATCAAGGCCTCCGAATCCCGCATCGCACCCATCGCGGCGTCGACGTCCGGCACCCCCACCTTGCCGTTGGCGTTCTCTACCACCATGAGGTAGTTGTCGCCCCCGTCGTCCACGTAGATGCACGCGGCACCCGTGGGGTTCTCGGGGTCGGCCACGAGCAGATCGGTCCTCACGCCCTTGGACCTAAGGCTCTCCATGACCATCTCCCCCATGAAGTCCCTGCCGACCCTACCGACCATGTATGCCTCCGCTCCGATGAGCGCGGCCTGCACGGCCTGGTTGGCCCCCTTCCCCCCCACGAACGTCCTGAACGTATGGCCCAGGACGGTCTCCCCCCTCGTGGGGAGCCTATCGGCCCACATCACGTAATCCACGTTCAGGCTTCCCAATACGGTCACTTTCATGGCTTGCCCTCCATTCATGCCGCGACGCTTGCCAGACCGATCCGGCTGTGATAGTATATTGCGCGTTCGCCCCCCAAGGGGGCCGACCAAACCCAGTGTGCCCAAGCCACGGACGGAGGCTCAGATAGATGGCGATCTGCAGCGTATGCGCGAAATGCACCAAGTTCGGGTTGAACGACACGTTCTCCCACAAGCGGTCCAACAGGACCTATAAGCCGAACCTGAAGAAGGTACGGGTCGTGAGCGGCAACGGGACCCACAGCACGGAGTACGTCTGCACGCGCTGCCTCCGCTCCAACAAGGTGAGGCGCGTCACCGCCGGCATATAGCATAGGCCATCGGCCGATCCCCATCCGGACGGCCGACCGCCCCGCGCCAGGGACGCGGCGGCCTTTCCCTGCCCCGTCATGCCCATAAAGGCCCCCGCCCGCTGAGCGTTGGGCCGTCCCCCCGCCCAGGCGGAGCGAGTCACCGCCCATGCCTGGGCCCGGCCCCCTCCCAATACACCTCCAGCGCGTCACCCTCGCGCACCTCATCCGCGAACTCGCACGCCTCCCCATTGATCAGCGTCACCAACGCCCCATTCGGCCTCTTCGTGTCTATGTCCGCGTGGATGAGCGAGTCCGAGAAGGCGTGCCGCCCCTTGCCCTTGAGCACGCAGCGGCGTCCGTTGAGCGTCACCCCGATCCCCGGCCCGTCGTCCCGGCCCGCCGCCTCCCCGCCCCCATCCATGGGCCCCTTCGGGCTCGGCCGACCCGGGCCCGCCCCATCCGCGCCGTCCGCCGCCTTCGCGGGCCGCGTGAAGGCGATCTCATCCGAAGCCGTCACTATGTATCCCATCGGCACGGGCTCACCGTTCACATAAGCCCCGTACGCCCCCGCGTCCAGGTCGAGCATCCCGGCCAGGGCCCCCACGCTCACGGCCCTGTCCACCCATACCTTGTCGCCGTCGGCGATCGGGTGATGCCCGGTGACCTCGGACTCGCCGATGTAGGCCTTCGGCCCCAGCTCGGCGTGGGTCCCGTCGACGGCCACCTTGAACCTGCCCTCACCGGACAGAGCCTCGCCTACCGTCAGCTTCGCGTCAGCGCCCCGGACGGCCTTGACGACCCTGATCGCGTCGCCCGAGCTTATCCTTGTGCCCATCCCGGCCTCGGCGCCATTCACCGTGACTTGCGCAGGGACGCCGTACCCACCCCTTACGGTCCTGCGCGCCCCGTTCAGCTCATAGCTTAGGGAGGAGCCTTTGGTGGGGATCAGGGTCGACGGATCGAAGCCCGCCAGCACCATCACGTTGGACATGGTCAGCTCATCCCTACCGAAGACCCTGCGCTTCAGCCCGTTGACCGTGACCGATATGAATTCTTGCGCCTTACCGGTCATCACGCTGTATGCGATCCCCAACGGGGTCACGGACTCCGGCCCGGCCAGCCCGTCGCCGTCGTACAACACGTCCGCGAGGGCCCCCCTGCCCTTCACGGCTATCCTCTCCCTGGGTATGCCCAGCCTTTCCGCCAATGCCTCGGGGAAGCCCGGGGCTTGACAGCCCCCACCGACGAGGAAGACCGCGTTCGGCGGCTTGGCGTTGAGCTCCAGTATCCTGTCCGCTATGCTCCCCGCCATCTCGTCCATGACCGGCCCGATCACCCCTATGGCCTCGAGCCGGCCCACGCCGCGGGCGCACCCCAATATATCAATCATCCCGACCGTCTCGGCCGATGGGTCGCCCAACAGCCTTTTCACCCTTTCGGCCTCGCCGAACTCCACCAGGTAGTGGCGCGATAAGGCCTCCGTGACCTCGTCCCCGGCGATGGGCACCATACCGTACGCGACCACCGTGCCGTCCTTGGTTATGGCGATGTCGGAGGTCCCGGCGCCGACGTCTATGAGCGCCAAGTTGAGGAGCCTCAGGTCCTTGGGTATGGCGACGTTCAGGGCGGCCATCGGCTCCAGCGTGAGGTTCGTGACCTCCAGCCCCACCCTGCCCATCACCGTGTAGAGGCTGTCCACCACCGTGTACGGCAGGAACGTGGCCAGAAGGCTCACGCCGGCTTTTTTGCCGCGGTGCCCGAGCAGCTCGCCTATGAGGTACCCGTTCAGGTAGTAATTCTTGACGCTGTACCCCACGCAATAGAAGGACGGGGCGTCCCCCCCCTCATCGGCTTCGACCCCCATCCTGTCGTGGGCCGCCTTGACGGCCTCCATCTCCAGCCCGGCCACCGCATCCGCCCCGATCTCCTCGGCGCCGTCCAGGGCCCTCTCCACGCTCACCTCAACCGTCCTCAGCGAGCGGCCCGCCGCCGCGATGGCGACCTTCCCGAGCCTCATGCCCGTGGCGTACTCCAGGCTGGAGCGAACCTCGGCGACCGCCTGGGCCACCTGGCCTATGTCATGTATCTGCCCGTCCATCATGGCGCGGCTGCGGTGCTCCATCACCTCGTAGGCTATCACGCGCAGCGACCGTCCCTCACGCCTGGAGACGACCCCTATCACCGTCCGGGTCCCTATGTCGAGGGCGAAGAGGGCCTCGCCGACCTCACTGGCCTTGGCGGGACCCTTGGCCCCCCTTCCCCCGGATCTTCCAACTCGGCCCATGCTCACCTCCCGCCGACCGGCCTTGCCCGCGGTTCGCCCGGCCCATCGCCGGCCGGGCCCGGCCCCCCGCCCATGCCCGCGTATGAAGGGCATGCGCCGGAGATCGGGCATATGCCGCATTTCGGGCTCCTAGCCCTGCAGACGGCCCTCCCGTGCATTATGAGCCTATGCCCGAAGCCCACCCACTCTTCCTTGGGCAAGGCCGCGGTCACCGCCGCCTCGACCGCCAATGGGTCCCTCGACCGGCACAGGCCCAGCCTTCCGCATAGCCTGGCCACGTGCGTGTCCACCACGAAGGCCGGTATCCCGAACGCCTCCCCCAGCATGAGGTTGGCCGTCTTCCTGCCCACCCCGGGCAGCGAGGTCAGGGAATCCAGGTCACCCGGCACGCGCCCCCCATGCCTCCCCACTATGATCCGGGCGCAGGCCACGACGTTCGCGGCCTTCACCCTCGAGAGTCCCAACGGATATATAATGCGGGCCACGTCGGCCTCGTCGGCCCCCGCCATCCCATAAACGTCCCCGTAGGCCTCGAACAGCCTCACGGAAACCTCGTTGACCCTCCTGTCCGTGCACTGGGCTGAAAGGATCGCCATCGTCAGCAGCCTGAACGGGTCCCCGCCGTCAAGCCCGCAGCGGGCCTCCCCGTATGCCTCCCGCAGCATCCCGGCGATCAGCGGGGCATTACCTTCCGAACCTCCGAAGCCGCCATCCGACAAGCCCGTCCCGCCACCTTCCGCATAGGGTCCCCCGCCGCGCCGATTTGGCCCGGGGCATAACAATGTTATCACATGGGTTCGGCGCAAAGGAAGGCCGTTGCGGCCCGGAGCCCCCATTTGCTATACTTCTCGGATCATAGGGAAAGGGAGTCGCCCGTCCGTGGCCCGTTCGCTACCGGGCACGGGGCGCGGCGCGCATCCGCGATGGAGATAACCTTAGGCAAGGAATCGGAGTTCGGCGACATAGTCGACTTCGGGAACTACGTGTTCTACAACATCGACTTCCCCACCTTCCTGCCGAAGCTGTACACGGACCCCAGGATGGCGCGCCACCACTACCTGATCAAGGAGGAGGGGCGCATAAAGGCGGCAGTGGGCTCCTACCCCCTCAACCTGCGCGTGATGGGCGAGGGCCTCAAGGTCAAGGGCATAGGCATGGTCTCCGTCCACCGCTACAGCAGGGGCAAGGGATACATGACCGCCTGCATGGGGAGGGCCATGGACGACATGCGGGCCGAAGGCGTGGACCTGGCCGTCCTAGGCGGGAACCGGCAGCGCTATGAGTACTTCGGCTTCACCCCCGGCGGCATGAAGGTGACGGGCACCCTGAGGGGCAACAACGTGGCGCACCTGCCTTTCGACCTGTACGGCGGGTACACCTACCGGAAGGTGGAATCCGGCGACTCGGGGGACATAAAGGCGTTCACGGCCATGAACAACGCGCAGCCTTGCGCCTCGGTCAGGCGCGAGGACGAGTTCTTCGCCATCGCCTCCTCATGGAGCAGCAGGCTCTACGCGGTCATAAAGGATGCCGGGGCGGTCATCGGCTACCTCATAGCGTCAAACGACAGTAAGCAGGTCCACGAGGTCGCGCTGAGCGACCCTAGCCTCATAAACGGCGTCGTCGCCGGGTTCTTCAAGTCCGCGGGCTGCGCCGAGCTCACCGTCACCTTCCCCCCCTTCCAAACCGAGGAGATATCGAGGTTCGACTTGATCTGCAACGACTGCTGCAAGATAGAGCATAGTTGCAACGTGAACGTCTTGAACTACGGGAAGGTGATCCTGGCCTTCATGAGGCTGAAGCAGCTGATGTGCGGCGGCCTCATGGATGGCGTCTTCCGCCTGAGGGTCGAAGGCAGGGGCGCGTATGAGATAGGCGTCAGCGGGGGCGAGGCGTACGTCGCGGACTCGGCGGGCCCCTATGACCGTGAGATGGGCCACCTCGAGGCCACGCGCTTCCTGTTCGCCCCTTCGTCGTTCCTCATAAACGCCGGCAACCCCGTGGTCCGCGACTGGTTCCCGCTCCCCCTATGCTTCCATAGGATGGACAACGTCTGAGACGTCGGGAGGTAAAGGCATGCCGAACGCGAAGGTCCTCGTAATCGACGACGACGCCAACATCCGCGAGCTGATCAGGCTGTATTTGGAACGCGAAGGGTACGAGGTGGAGACGCACGACACGGGGAAGGACGCCATCCAGGCCATCGAGCGGGCCAAGCCCAACCTCATCGTGCTCGACATAATGCTCCCGGGTAAGGACGGATGGCAGATCTGCCGCCAGCTCAGGGGCTCGAGCGACACGCCGGTGCTCATCCTATCGGCCAAGGACGAGACCCTGGACAAGATATTGGGACTGGAGCTGGGCGCCGACGACTACATGGTCAAGCCCTTCGACCCCAAGGAGCTCGTCGTCCGCGTCCGTGCGATCCTAAGGAGGATCGAGGGCAAGGAAGGCCCCATGGAGCTGAGGTACGACAGGCTGACCGTCAACAAGACGGACTACACCGTCACGGTGGACGGCGCCCTCCTCGAGATGCCGCCGAGGGAGCTCGAGCTGCTGTACTTCCTCGCCTCGAACCCGAACAAGGTCTTCACCAGGGACCAGCTCCTGAACCAGGTTTGGGGGTACGACTACTACGGCGACAGCAGGACCGTCGACGTGCACGTGAAGAGGATCCGGGAGAAGCTCGTCTGCGAGGGCGTGCAATGGCAGATCAAGACCGTTTGGAGCATAGGGTACAAGTTTGAGGTAAAGTGATGCGGGGCCGGCTGTCCCTGTCCATATTCGCGAAGCTGGTCTCATTCGTGGTCGCCATAGTCTCATTCATACTGCTCACGTCCGGGATGACCTACTACGTGTCGATGCGCTCATACGGCTCCTCGGCCGCCGTCGAAAGCCTGAAGTCGTACTGCGGCGACGTGAACGAGGTCTTCACGTACGTGGCGGGCATGCTCTCATCCAACCCCGAGCTGACGGAGCAGCTCATGTTCATGCTCAACAGGACGCTCCGCAGCGTCTCCGAGAGCTCGGCCTCCAGCGTCATGATCGTCGACTCCAGTGGGTACGTGATATT
>WRCU01000095.1 GCA_009783805.1 Oscillospiraceae bacterium | reverse complement strand
TGCGCGTTCCCGGAGACGGCGGGATACATGGGGAAGAGGGAAGTCACCGTCACCGGCCTGCCCATCAGGGACGGGATCCTATCGGGCGACAGGGCAAGGGGACTGGAGGCCTGCTCATTCAAGGAGGGGAGGCCGGTCATCCTGGTGACGGGGGGGAGCCAGGGGGCGAAGGCGGTGAATGAGGCCGTCCGGTCGTGCCTGCCCGAGCTGCTGAAAGGCTATCAGGTATGCCACCTATGCGGCAAGGGTTGGCTGGACGAAAGCCTGGAGGGCCTGGAGGGCTACTGGCAGGCCGAGTTCGTTTCGGACGGGCTCGGCGACCTGCTCGCCATGGCGGACATGGCCATATCCAGGGCCGGGGCGACCACCATCCACGAGCTGCTGGCCAGCCGCGTGCCCATGCTGCTGATACCGCTGCCCCTCAGCTCCAGCCGGGGCGACCAGATCCGCAACGCGGAGTCGTTCGCCGGCAGGGGCCTATGCGCCGTAGCGGGTGAGGATATGGTTAAGGAAAAAGGCCTCATGCCGTTCGTCGAGGGGTTGGCGGGGCAGAGGGAGGCCATGGCCGCGGCGATGGCCGGCGCGGTGGGTTCCGAACCCGTCGGCATGGTCGTCGACGCGATCGTGAGGGCGGCGGCTGGGGGGCCGAGGCGGAAGCCTAGGCGCCGATAGGGCTGCCCCGATACGCGCCGAGGGCCGATCGGTCAGCCATGGGGGGCGCCGGGCCCCGGGTAGGGGGACGTAGCCGGGCGCGGGCCCATGCTATGGCCGCCGGGGTCAGAACGCCATTTGGTAGCAATACCACTCGACGCCGAATACGGTCGCCTCGCCGCACCTCTCGAACCCGTTCTTGTCATACATGGCCAACGCCGCGGGGTTGCCCTTGCTGACGATGAACCTCAGCCCGTCGAAGCCCTGCCTCCTCACCTCGGCTATCGCATGCTGCAAGATGACCGTCCCCACGCCACGCCCCTGATACGCCCGGTCGACGCCTATCCGCGCCAGCTCGCAGGCCCTCTTCGGCTTCCAGTCCGTCAGTTCCCCATGCTCCCCGAAGTCCCCGAAAGAGGCCACGGCGACTATCCTACCCTGCCTCTTAAGCGTATAGAGCCAACCATTGTCGACGTCATGCCCCGCGGTCTCGGCGCTGGGGTAGTCCGGGCCCCACGTGCAGCCCGGCGTGCCGAAAAGGCTTCTGTACAGTTCGACGATCTCCGGGATCTCGCCGCGCAAGGCCGGCCGGAAGGCGTACTCGTTCATGCTGCCGGTCCTGTACCCCCCCAGGTCGACCGCGACGTGGGTGAACCCCATCCCCCTGAGCGCCTCGTCGACCCCGCGCCCCACGCCGTCGCCGGAAAGCGTCGCCATGCCAGCCTCATCGGTCTCTATGCGCGCGAGCCGGCCGTGGACCCTCACCCTCACGACCTTCAGCCCCAGGTCCTGGAGCGACCTTTCCGCCTCGTCCGCCATCCTCAGCGTCTCGGGCACGATGGGCTCGCCGGTGGGGACCCTGTTGGCGAGGCAGGACATAGACTGCCTGTCCCAGCCCGCCAGGCCCAGCTCCCTCGACAGCGCCCGTATGTCGCCCTTGTCGAGCCCGGCCGACATGAGGGGGCTGATGACGCCCATCTCCCTTACGGCCCTCGCGCCGGCGCGGAAGTCGCCGAGGTCGCCCATGTGGGACCCTTCGGCGACGGTGCCGACGCCCATCCGGGCGGCGGCCTCGATCGCCATTGATAGGATCGCCTTCTTGCATTCGTAGCACCTGTCGGGCCCGTTCCGCGCGAAGCCCGCGACGCCGAGCAGGTCCGGGTCGAAGAACACTTGGGCTATACCGTTGTCCGCGCAGAAGGCCTCGGCCAAGGCCGCCTCGCGGTCGGGGCATACGAACGACCTGGCGGTCACGGCGACCGCACGGCCCTGCAGCGTGTCGTGGGCGACCTTCAGGAGCAGCGTGGAGTCGACCCCGCCCGAGAAGGCCACGGCGACGCCGTCCAATCCGCCCAGCAGCGCCTTGAGGGCGTCGCGCTTGGCCCGCAGCGTTTCGTCCATCGTAGCCCTCCCCGCCCGCCCGGCCGCCTGCGGCGGGCCTTGCGTCCCCTCGCATGGCCCGTCGATGGGGGCCGCGCGTGCGGCCCGTGTTGAACGAGGCCGCTCCCAATGATTATAATGGATTCGGCGCGCCGCGTAAGCGTGCCGTGCGTAGGGAGGCCGGGTCGGCCGCGGGAAGGCGGCCTCGGTTGCGGGGGGCCATGGGCAGGAAGACGAAGAGGGTCATATTCATCGCCGTATGCGTCGCGATTATGGCGGTCAGCTTCCCGCTGGTATACTCGCTGGGCGTCATGGCGCTGACCAGCGACGCGCTGGTCAAGGTGCCGTTCACGCCCTTCTACTTCGCGAAGGTCGACGAGCACAACGAGGTGGTCGACATAGTGACCAGGTACATGTCCGCCAGGGGATGGCAGTTTGACGGCTACGCCGGGAACTCCATATATTTCAGGGGTGGGGAGCGCTATCAGGATGAGATGGTCTTCGACGAGGGCAAGGTCATAGTGATAGTCAGGAACGGCAAGTGGGTCTTCGGTACGTGAGGCCCGCGCGCGCTAGGCTTGTTAAAATAGAGGGCATGCGGGGCAGGCGCCTGCGGGGCGCCTGAAAAACAAGGATCGGGGGGTCAAGGGATGGTGAACGTGCCGAAGGTGAAGGCCGGGATAGTGGCGGTAAGCAGGGACTGCTTCCCGAAGGCGCTCAGCGAGACCAGGAGGGGCAACGTGGCCGCGGCCTGCAAGGAGGCCAAGCTCGACGTGGCGGAGCTGAGGACGGTCATAGAGGGCGAGAGGGACGTGGCGGCCGCGCTGGCCGAGGCGGCCAAGCTGAAGGTGAACGCGTTGGTCATCTACCTGGGCAACTTCGGGCCCGAAGGCCCGGAGACGCTGCTCGCCAAGGGATTCGGCGGCCCCGTGATGTTCGCCGCCGCAGGCGAGGAGACGGGCTCGAACATGGTCGGGGGGAGGGGCGACGCATACTGCGGGATGCTCAACGCCTCATACAACCTCGGACTGAGGAAGGTCAGGGCCTACATCCCGGACTACCCGGTCGGGATACCGTCCGAGATAGCGGCCATGGTGGGGGGCTTCCTGCCCATAGCGGCCATGCTCCTCGGGATAAGGTCGCTCAAGGTCTTCGGCTTCGGCCCGAGGCCCTATGACTTCCTGGCTTGCAACGCACCGATCAAGCAACTGTTCGACATGGGCGTCGAGGTCATGGAGAACTCCGAGCTGGACCTGTTCGAGTCGTACAAGGCGCACGAGAAGGACAAGAGGATAGGCGCGCTGGTCAAGGAGATGGCCGCGGAGCTGGGCAAGGGCAACGCCTACCCCGACGTGCTGACGAGGCTCGCGCAGTACGAGCTCACGCTGGTCGACTGGTATGAAAAAAACTTGGGCGCCAGCTCATACGCCGTGTTCGCGAACAAGTGCTGGCCCGCGTTCCAGACCCAGTTCAAGTTCGTCCCATGCTACGTGAACTCGCGCATGGCCTCGCGCGGCATACCCATAGCCTGTGAGACCGACATATACGGGGCCGTGAGCGAGTACCTGGTCCAGATAGCGACGGGCGTGCCCGCCACGCTCCTCGACATAAACAATACAGTGCCCGGCGACATGTACAAGGCGGCGAAGTCCAAGGTGAAAAAATACGCGAACGACGACCTCTTCATGGGGTTCCACTGCGGGAACACCCCCAAGTGCCACCTGAAAGCCGGCGCGATGAAGTATCAGCTCATCATGCACAGCCTGCTGGAGCCGGACAGTGAGCCGGACATCACCAGGGGTACCCTGGAGGGGACGATCGCGCCCTCGGGCGTGACCTTGTTCAGGATCCAGGGCGCCGCCGACGGCAGGCTGACTTCCTACGTGGCCGAAGGCGAGGTGCTGGACGTCGACGACAGGTCCTTCGGCGGCATAGGCGTGATAGCGATATCGGAGATGGCGCGCTTCTACAGGCACGTGCTCATCGAGGACAGGTACCCGCACCACACCGCGGTGGGGTTCGGCCATGCGGGGAAGGCGCTCTTCGAGGCGGCCAGGCTGATCGGCGCGGACAAGGTCTCGTACAACCAGCCGAAGTCGCTCCCATACGCGACGGAGAACCCGTTCTAGTGACGGGCTTGGATAAAAAGGCCGGCGCCGCCGAAAGGGCGGCGCCGGTTTTTCTTTGCGTTCAATTTCGCGGCCTTAGACCCGCCGCGTTCAGCGCCGCCGGCCGGCGATCAGGCCATAGACGTCCATATACCTGCGCGCCGACCTCGCCCAGCTGAAGTCCTGGGCCATGCCGCGGGCCATGATGGCCCCCCATGCCCGCTTATCCGCGTACACCCCCAATGCGCGCCTGACCGTATGGAGCATGTCGTGCGCGTTGTAGTTCGCGAAGGTGAACCCGTTCCCGGAGCCGTCGGCCTCCTCGTAGGCCCGCACGGTGTCGTTGAGGCCCCCGGTCTCCCTCACGATGGGGACCGTCCCGTACCTCAGCGCGTAGAGCTGGCTCAGCCCGCATGGCTCGAAGAACGAAGGCATGAGCAGCATGTCGCACCCGGCGTATATCTTGTGGGACAGCTCGTTGTCGAACCTGATGCTGGCCGAGACCTTGTCGGGGTGGCAATAGGCGGCGTAGCGGAACATGTCCTCATAGCGCGGGTCGCCGGTCCCCAATACGACGATCTGCATGTCGGCGCCCAGCAGCTCTCCGATCACGCGCTCGATAAGGTCGAAGCCTTTCTGGTCGACCAGCCTGGAGACGATGCCCACCATGGGCACGTGCGGGTCGACGTTCAGGTCCAGCTCAGCCTGCAGCCTGACCTTGTTCTCGCGCTTCAGCCCGACGCTGCCCGGGCCGTAGTTGGCGTATATGTACCTGTCCTTCTCGGGCGACATCGACGCGTAGTCCACGCCGTTCAGGATGCCGTGCAGGTCGCCGGCCCGCTTCCTGAGGACGTCGCTCAGGCCCTCGCCGAACGGCTCATGCATGATCTCCGACGCGTACGTCTCGCTCACGGTGGTGACGGCGTCCGCGAAGTTTATGCCCGACTTCAGGAGGTTGACGGCGCCGTGCCACTCCATCCGGTCGTACCTGAAGTACGACCAGTCCAGCGCCAGCATGTCCTCCATGTTCTCCGCGGGCATCACGCCCTGGTAGCGCATGTTGTGTATGGTCAGGAGCGTCGCCGCGCTCCCGAGGTAGCCGGCCCTGCGGTACCAGGCGTCCATGGCTATCGGCGCGAAGGCCGTCTGCCAGTCGTTCGCGTGGATCACGTCCGGGCGGAACCCTATGGCCGGAAGCATCTCCAGCATCGCCTTGGAGAAGAAGACGTACCGCTCCGCCTCGTCGCCGTAGCCGTATATGTTCGGCCTCTTGAAATAGCCCTCGTTGTCTATGAAGTAGTGAGTGACCCCATCCAGCTCGAGCTCCAGGACCGCGCAGAACTGGCGGCGCCAGGCCACGTCGACCGTGAGGCTCCCCACGTGGCGCATCCTCGAGACGTACTCCCACGGTATGGAGCCGTACTTTGGCAGGACCACCCTCACGTCCGCCCCGCAGTCGAGCAGCGCCCTGGGCAGAGAGCCGGCCACGTCGGCGAGGCCGCCCGTCTTTATGAAAGGAGTGGCCTCGGACGCCGCGTAGAGGACCTTCAGCTTCTCCATAGGAGACCTCCGCGGGCGCGGTTTTTAAAACTGGCGCCCGTCTGGTTTGGGACGCGCCCACTTGAATAGGGCCACGTCCGCTTGATAAGGGCCGCGCCGCCTCCCGCGGGGTTGTGTCGGACCCCGCGCGGGCGCGGCCCATTATCGCCTCGTTACGCGCCTACTTTTTATGCAGGTCCGGGTTGATCGTCGTCTTGCCGTCGCCGATGTCCTCGAGCGGCTTGACGTTGCCCGTCACGGTGCAGGCGTTATGCTCGGCGTAGGCCCACCTGCACGCGTTCTCGATGACCTTGAGGACGCCCTCGTGGTAGTAGACCGGGAACGACTCGTGGCCCGGGCGGAAGTAGAATATGCGCCCGTTGCCCCGTATGAAGCAGCATCCGCTCCTGAAGACCTCGCCGCCCTCGAACCAGCTGACGAAGACCAGCGAGTCCGGGGCCGGGATGTCGAACCGCTCGCCGTACATCTCCTCGTTCGGGATCTCGATGTACTCATTGAGGCCCTTGGCGATCGGGTGCGAGGGCTCTATGACCCAGATC
>WRCU01000094.1 GCA_009783805.1 Oscillospiraceae bacterium | reverse complement strand
GAGGCAGCGGCCCGCGTGCTCGTAGGCCTCCGCCGCGGCCGCGTCGCCCATCCTGGCCCTCTCGGCCACCTCCCTCGCCGAGGCGGGCGCCCCCGCCGCGGGCGCCCTTCCGGCCGCCTCGAGGCCCTTATGGTACCTGCGCGCTATGGCCGGCCCCGAGGCGTGCGCCTCCAGGCAGCCGACGTTCCCGCACGGGCACGTCTCACCGTCCTCCTCCACCACTATGTGCCCGAGCTCCGCGGCGCACGAGGTCGCCCCGTCCATGAGCCTCCCGCCCGAGACCACGCCCGACCCGACTCCGTTGCTCACGGTCACCCAGATGAAGTCCGGGTCGTCCCTGCAGACCCCGTACACCATCTCCGCGTACGCGCACAGGTTCGCGTCGTTCCCTATGTGGACCTCCAGGCCCAGCCTGGGCCCGAGCTTCCCGGCGACGTCGAAGTCGCCGATCCCCGAGAAGCAGGCGTAGACCCAGACGCCGCGCCTCATGTCCGCGACCCCGGGGATCGTCATGCCCGCCCGCGTGATCCCGCGCGCGATCCCGGGGTTCGCCCCGAAAAGCCCTTCCTTCATGCCGACGATCATCTCGGTCAACCCCGACGCCGTGACGTCGGGCCTGAGCCCGGCGTCCCTCCTGTCGACCACCGCGCCCTCGCCGTCCACTATCGCGGCTATGATCTTGGACCCGCCGACGTCTATGGCCAGGACGCTCCCGCCCCCGCCGCCGTAGGCCGCCGCGGCCTCATGCAAAGCCATCTCCTTGGTCATCCCTGGATCCCCTCGCCCGTCAGGACTATGTACTCCTTGGGCGCCATCATGACGGTCCCGGTCAGTATCCTGCCCGAGGCCAGGTCGGTGTACCTTTCGCCCAAGGTCAGCTCCGCCTGCGCCTCCCTAAAGTTGAACACGAAGTAGACCTTGGAGTCGCCGAACAGCCTCGTGACCGCCTCGACGCCCTCGGGCAGCCCGAACGGCGCGCCGGTGACCCCGGCCCTTTCGCAGACCGACTTCAAATACCTGCGCAGCACGGCGGCCTCCGGCACCGAGCCCATGTACGCTGCCAGGCCCTCCCCATACTCACGCTCGGCCACCGTCACCTCGCCCTTGCGGTACGTGTCGGCGTACACGGCCACGGGTACGGCCCTCTTGCCCGAGACCCCGGGCAGGATCTCCAGGCTCTCGGTCCAATGCTCGTTCCGGCCGGTCAGCCCGCCTTCCAGCCCCGGGAAGGTGACGTCCGCCCTCGTATGCCCGAACACGGGCTCGCCCTCGACCACCCTGACCCCGAACAGATCGGTCAGGCCCGCGGGCGGGTCCTTCCGCTCGGCGGCGTTGTCGGCGTTCTTCAGGGCCGTCAGGAAAGTCGCCAACAGGTACCCGCCCCTATTGACGTAGTCGCGGACGACGGCCTTCTGGGCCTCACCCATGATAACCTGCGCCGGGAGGATGACCGCCTTATACCTGTTAATGCCCTCGTCGAGCTTGACCAGGTCGGCTCCGATCCCGAGCCGCGCAAGCTGGCCGTACAGGTGGTGGCAAAAAAGCTCATAGGAAAACGAGGGGTTGATGGGCTTGATCTTCGTGGCCCACAGCGAGTCGTAGTCGTAGACGATGGCCGCCCGCGCCTCGACGGAGCTCTCGGTCAGCAAGTCCGAAAAGCGCCTCATCTCCTTCGCCGCCATGGCGAACTCCGCCTGCCGCCTGCCGTAGGCCCCGTTCACGTCGAAGACCGAGGCCTCCAGCTGCTCGGCCCCGAACCTGAACGTCTTGAACTGGAAGTACGTGGCCAGCGCCCCGCCTGAGGCGAATATGTGCATCGCGTTCTGCCTGAGCGCGCCCGGATAGGGCTGCGGCACGCCCGAGTTCGCCCAGACGCCGTGCCCGCCCCCGGAGGAGGTCTCCACCACCCAGAAGGGCAGTCCCGCCTTGAGCCCCCTGCTGAAGGCCATGTCGAACGACGCGGAGTAGCCCTCGTTCGTGCGCAGCGGCGGGTATATGTCGGAGGCGACCACGTCCAGGCCGCGGAACGCCTCATGGTAGTCGATCCCGTTCGTCCAGCAGGTGGTCCCGTTCGAGGTCACGGGCAGGCCGGAATGCTCCCTAATGGCATCGGCCTGCACGTTTTGGAATGCGATGAGCGAGTCCGAGCAGAAGCGCTCATAGTCCAGCCGCATCGCGGGGTTGTCCCTGAAGGTGGTCAGGTGGTCCTGGGCGCCGTTCTCGACGCTCTTCACGGGCATGCCGATCTGGTCGAAGCGCTCATAGGTTTGGCCCCAAAATACCGTCCCCCACCGTTCGTTCAGGCTCCCGACGTCGCCGTACTTCCTTTCGAGGTAGTCTTGGAACAGTTTGAGGCAGACGGGGCAGTGGCAGCGCCCGGTGGCCTCCTGCGCCAGCTCGTTGTCTATGTGGAACCCGATCACGTTCGCGTCGCCGCCGTACCGCCTCGCAAGCTCCGAGGCGATCCTCGCGCAATGGCCCCTATACGCGGGGCTGTTGTAGCAATAGTGCCTCCGCCCGCCGAACGGCCTGGTCACGCCCCTGTTGTCGACGTACATTATCTCCGGGTACTTCTCGACCATCCATATGGGCGGGTTGGCGGTGGGAGTGCATAGGAGCGTCCCGACCCCCTTGGCCCCCAGCGCCCCGATGACGTGGTCCAGCCAGGCGAAGTCGTACTCCCCTTCCCTCGGCTCCATGCGGCACCATGCGAACTCGCCTATCCTGGCCGCGTTGAACCCCAGCTCGGCGAACCGTCCGGCGTCCGAGTCCACCTCATCCCACGTTTCCTGCTCGGGGTAATAGGCCGCCCCATAGTATAGCTTTCCACCCATGTCAGTCCCCGCGCCCAGTCTCCCGCGCCCTTTATGGCCCCGGGCTGGGCCGCGCCTCCCATCCTTATCGGCATAGTAACGCTAGGTTTGGCTCAAGATGGTGAACCGCTGGCCCCTTCCCACCCTGACGCCGCCGGCTAGGCCCATCTTGATGTATATGCCCTCGCCGCCCTCGATCTGGCCGGGCCTGAACGCGTCCGAGGCCCCACCCTCGCGCAGCGCGGATGAGATGACCCCCTCGTCGTAGCATATGGTAAAGCCGCCGCTAACCACGACGTCGCCCAAGGCTATGACCGCCCCGCGCAGCGTCCCGTCGCCCGTGATCGCGAGGTCCCCGTCGCACAGGACGATGCCCGCCATCTCGCCTTTTATCTCCAGCGTGGCGGCCTCGCCGTCGGGCCCGGCCGAAAGGAACATAACCCCCTCGATCGCGCGCCCCTCGGCCAGCCTCCCTTCTATGAAGGCCATGTCGACCATGCCCCTCATGTCCGCGGGCTCGGCGAGCGTGCCCATCGACCGCGTCTTCGCGACGAATATCGCCCTTAAGCAATCTATTATCTGGCGGTAGACCGACTCATTTATCTGCTCGTCCAGCCTGTTCTCCTCCATGACCTCGCCGAAGCCGTCCTCGCCCTGCACGACGGCCTCCCCGACGTGGCCGCGGAAGTAGGCGTCGCCGTAGAACTCCGGGAACACGGCGGTCACCGTGCCGGGCATCGACAGGACGCCCTCCGTCAGTATCACGGCCGAGTCGATGGAGCCGTCCTCGCCGTATGGGTTCCCGTTCGTTATGGATGAACCCTCCCCGATCCCCACCACGATGCCGTCGATGACGATGGAGGAACCATGCCCTGATATCGCTATGTCGCCGCTGGTGAGCACGTTCCCCTCTATGCGGACGTTCGCCCCGTCGCCGCCCTCGACCTTGATGCCGCCCGCGTACACGTTCCCGCCGCCCGGCTGCTCATCGCCCCAATGGATCCCGTACCGCCCGTCGGTCACCGTGATCTTGCCGTCCACGAACACGTACGGGATGAGCCCGCCGTCAAACCATTCGGAGGAGAGGTCATACCAGTTGTCGTTGTCCGCGGAGGCCAGCGAGCGGACGAACAGGACCGTCTCCGGGTCGTTCGGGAATATTCCCGTCAAGTCCATAAAAAGGTGCTTGTTGACGTACCCTACCCCATCCTCGTCGATGACGCAGTACATGTCGGACTTTATGTCGGTGGATGTCTCCCGGCCATAGAACGAAACCCCGATCCCCCCGCCGCCCACGACGGTGAGCGCGCCCGCGGAGTAGACGTTCCCGTATATCTCGGGGTAGGCGTCCTCGACCGTGAAACCCTCCTCGCCGGACGCGTACACGTCCCCATGGAACGTGGGTTCGCCCCCGACCGCGCGGATCCCGCCCGACGCGCTGAGCGCGTATGACCATATGGGGTTCCCCTTGGCCGTCTCCATCATGGTCGCGCTCAGGATCTCGACCTCGGTCGGGTTAAGCGAGACCTCGAGGTCCATCCGCTTGCCGTCCCTCAGGGTGCCCTCCACCGAGATCAATATCGTGAGGCCCGAGAAGTCCGCCGGCTCCCCTATCCTGCCGTCCCACTTGCTCACGTTCAGGTATTCGGACATGGCCTGGCTTACCCGTAGGCTCAGCCCGTTCCCGTCCAACCCGTTCCTATAGGAGTCGTAGTCGCTGAGCATCCCATAGGCGAAGAAGGCGTACAGCCTGTCGAAGACGTCGGGCAGGAAGGACTTGAGCCTCGACTCGTACTCCAGGCCGTCGAACAGCGTCACGCCGCCGCCGACGTCCTTGAAGGAAGGGGCGTACACGGACCTCGCCCACTCCCCGTGGATGGCCGCGTGGCCTATGCCCTCCGCCCACATGAACCCGCCTATGGCGTGGTCCTTCTTGCCCTCGCCGAACCCGCCGAACCTGTCTTCCGCGTACATCGCGTTGTTCACGTAGTAGCCGGCCAGCCCCTCGGCTTCGGAGAGGATCCTGTCTATCGTCTCGAGCGAGAGGACGGCCTCGCCGCTCAGCTCATAGTAGTCCCTGTTCCAGTTGCGGAACTTCGCGCTGAGCTTGATGTTCGCCATGGAGCTGACGAGCGCGAGTATGGCCAGGGACATGATGATTATCACGGCGCCGAGCACGAGGACCATGGACGACCCGGACCTGCCCGACGCCCATCCCCTCCCCGCCGCTCCCCTTCTCTTGGCTGTCGCCATACCCCCCCCACCGCACTCGGCCCGCGGCCCCGGCGCCCCATGGCGCCCGCCGGGCGCGCCGCCGTGGCGGTCACATAACGTAGTATTGGACGTCCCTGAACTCTGTGATCCTGTTCACGACCTCGCCCGTCCGGCTAAGCCTGTATACCGAGGCGGTTATCTCCAAGAACCCCGAATCCCTGAATGCGCGCTCCCCGCTCATCGATATGGCGATCCGCCCCCTAAGCGCCTTCACCTCCACGAACTCCCCGAGCCCGTACCGCCTGCCGTAGTAGTCGAGCCCGTCGCCGTAGACGATCACCTCCAGGCTATCCTGGGTCTTGTTGATGACGTTGATGACCGATCTCCTCGGCACGCCCCCGGACATCGAGGCCGCCTCGAAGATCAGTGCGACCCGGGCCTTGCCTTCCTCGATCCCCAGTTCTTCGGCCGTGCCGACGACCTGGCTCTCCGTGAGGAAGGAGAAGAGGGAGTTCTCGAGGGTCAGCGTGTAGACGCCGCCATGCTCCTCCAGCGTAAGGTTGTACGCGAAAGGCCGCTCCACCGTCACGGAGAGCGCCGCGTCCGGGTATACCGTGGGCGCGCTCATCATGGGATACTCGCCCACGACGACGCGCATGAGGTAGGCGGCCTCGAACTCGCCGCCGCGCGTCGGCCCGTCGGCGCCCGTTTCCAGTATGGAGTCGTAGTAGTTTAAGTCGGGCCCATCCGCCCCATACCGGTCATACTCGAATATCGAGCGCAGTATCTCGTATATCGGCCTGCCCTCGCCTTCGCCCCTGGGCCGCGAGAAGGCGTCCGTCCCCCGGTCATGCTCGCTCACCCAGTCGGGTCCGAACAGGACGTCGCAGACGATCGTCCCGTCGTCGGTCAGGCGGAACTCCATGCCGTCGACGAACCCTATGGGGTCCATGCGGAACCGCTCTATCGCCGTGACAGCGTTGGCAGTGGCGTTATCCAAGTCGGAGGCCTTCCTCCTCACGTTCGCCGAGACGACGAACGACTGTATGAAGACCACGGCGATGACCGAGAGCACGGAAAAGGCCGCGATCAGCTCCACCAACGTGAATCCGTCCCTCTTCTTCCTAGCCTTGGTCAAGACCGCCCCCATCGCTCCGCCTTTCGTCCTTCGCCCTTGCCCTTTCGCCCTTCGCCCTTGCCCTTCGCCCTTGCCCTTCGCCCTTGCCCTTCG
>WRCU01000093.1 GCA_009783805.1 Oscillospiraceae bacterium | reverse complement strand
GTACCCCTTCGCGTACTGTATGGCGTGCCCCGCCTCATGGGCCGCCACCCCGACGGCGGCGACGCTGGCCCTGCCGTGGACGCCCTCGGAGAGCCTGATCGCCCTCTCCTTGGGGTCGAAGTGGTCGGTCAGCTCGCCCCGGGCCGCGTCTATGCGTACGTCCCCCACCCCCGCGCCCCGCAGTATGAGCCTGGCCGCCTCCGCGCCGGTGACGCCGCTGGCCGTTGGCTTGGCCGAATACTTCCTAAAGCAGCCCTTCACCCTGAACTGGGCCCACATCGAGAGGATGAGCGCCGGAAGGAACAGCGTGACGTAGAGCATGTCGGTGGGTATGTAAGGCATCGCGTCCCCCCTTGGCCTAGATGCCGCCTTGGCCTTGCGGCGGCCACCCAATCTTACCAGATCGTGCGGCCCCGCGCCCAGGACCGCGGCGAAAAGCCTACGGCCACCGGGCGCGCCGGGCCGCACGAGGACGCGGCGGACCCGCCGGGCGCTGTGATCCCCGCTTTGATTCGTATGGCAAAATCTGCTATGATGAAAGGAGGCCTGCACGGCATACTTCCGGCACGAGAAGGAGACGGGGTTGATGGAGGAACGGAAACCATGCATCTTCCTGGTGGACGACAACATAGTCAACCTGAACATGGGCAAGAACGCCTTGCAGCATAAGTACACCATCATCACCATACCGTCTGGCGAGAAGCTCTTCGCCGCCCTCAAAAAATTGAGGCCCGACCTCATACTCCTCGACGTGGAGATGCCGGGCATGAGCGGCTACGACACGATCAAGGGCTTAAAAATAAACCCCGAGACGGCGAACATACCGGTCATCTTCCTCACGGCCAAGAGCGCGAACGAGAACGAGCTGCAGGGCCTGTCCCTCGGGGCGGTCGACTACATCACGAAGCCGTTCTCGCCGCCGATCCTGCTAAAGAGGGTCGAGCTGCACCTCCTGCTCCAGTCGCAGAGGGACGTGATACGCGAGTACAGCGGCAACCTCATAGACCTCGTGAGCGAGCGGACGGACGACATATCGGCGCTGCAGAACGCGGTGATCATGTGGGCGGCCGAGATGATCGAGTTCCGCGACTCGGAGACGGGCCACCACGTGGACCGGGTCCAAAGGTACCTGGGGATACTGCTCGAGGCCATGATGCGGATGCCGGCGTACACAGCGGAGGTCGACTCCTGGGACACGGACGCGTTCATGAAGTCCGCTCTCCTGCACGACGTGGGGAAGATCAAGATACGCGACGACGTGCTCCTGAAGCCTTCGCGCCTGAGCGACGAGGAGCTCATGGACATGCAGCTGCACTCGCTCTACGGGAAGACCCTGCTGGAGAAGCTGGAGAACAAGGTCCCGAACCAGACCTTCCTGGAGTATGCCAAGGTGCTCGCCCACCGCCACCACGAGAAGTGGGACGGGACGGGCTACCCCGACGGGCTCAAGGGTGAGGAGATACCGCTGCAGGCGAGGATGATGACCATCGCGGACGTGTACGACGCCCTGATATCAGAGCGGCCGTACAAGAAGGCGCTCTCCCACGGCGAGGCCATGGGGATACTCATGGAAGGCCGCGGCAGCCAGTTCGACCCCATCCTGACGGACCTTTTCATGAGCCTCTCGGACAGGATCAGGGCGGTAAGCGAGGCGAGGCCATGAAGCCGGGCCGCCACGCGCTCTCCTTGGGGAGCATCGGGAGGTTCTCCATGCTCACGAAGGTCATATGCGTCGTCCTGGCCTTCGCCTGCATGGTCATAACGTGCGACATGTACGTCGGCTGGGTGTTCCACAACCGCTCGATAGAGACGGCGAACGGGCTCTTGGAACGCGCGAAGCTCAACGTGAGCCAGGAGGTCCATATGTCCGAAACCGCATTGGCCCTCGTCGCGCAGACGGTCCGCCGGATGATAGCCGGCGGAGCCGACGAGGCGGAAACTCGTCGGTACTTGACCGAGGTGACGGGCCTCCTGAGGGATCCGGACGACATGCACGGCAGCAATTACGTCGGCGTCTACGGGTACTTCCACGCATACGGCGGCTCCTTCCTGGACGGGAACGGCTGGCAGGCTCCCGCAGGCTACGAGCCCACGGAGCGTCCTTGGTACCTGGCCGCGACCGGGGCCGGGGGCCAGACCGCCGTATCAATGCCTTACCTTTCCGCCTACAGCGGCGAGATGGTGCTGGCCTTCTCGCAATGCGTGTACGGCGGGGACGGTGAGCCCCTCTTCGTGCTGAGCCTGGACATGCCCGTCTCGAACATCAGCCGCTACGTAAGCGACATATCGCTCTCGGAGGGAAGCTACGGGATCCTCATCTACGGCGACAGCCACATAGTCTCCCATCCCAACCCGGAGATGGTGGGCCGTAATTTGGAAGAGATAGAGAGCGTCTTCTCGGGCCTCATGGACGAGCTGCGCTCCGGCGGCGACTACGCGGAGCGTGAGGGCGTCAACTACGAGGGCGTGCTGTCCGTGACGTTCTTCTCCTCCCTGGGCGACGGCTGGACCGTCTCCATAGTGGTCCCCAAGGACGAGTACAACGCCGAGCGCTTCGCCATGCAGCTCATCATCTCCCTCATCGGGGCTTCCATGACGGTCCTCCTCTCCGTCCTGCTCTACAGCGTGGATTCGAAGCGCAAGAAGGCGGTCGCCCGCGAGTACGTGGCCGTCGTCGAGAAGCAGTCGGCCCAGGCGGCCGACGCTCTGAAGAGCGAGTTCCTCGCGAACATGTCCCATGAGATCCGCACCCCCATGAACGCCGTCCTGGGCATGACCGAGCTGCTCCTCCACGAGAGCCTGACCCCCCGCCAGCAGCAGTACGTGGAGGACATGAAGCTGTCGTCCATGGCCCTATTGGGCATCATCAACGACATACTGGACATATCGAAGATCCAGTCCGGCAAGTACGTCCTGGTGCCCGTCCACTACGACTTCGACGTGCTCATCGACAACATCGGGTCGGTGACCCAGTTCCTCCTGGACGGCAAGCGGGTCTCGTTCAGGCTGAACATGCAGGAGCACCCCCACCTCATACTGTACGGCGACGACGTGAGGCTAAGGCAGGTCTTTCTGAACTTGATCAGCAACGCCATCAAGTTCACGAACGAAGGCAGCATCACCCTGACGGTCGGCTTCAGCGAGCCCACCATCAGGATCTCGGTGAGCGACACCGGCATAGGGATCCCGCCCGAGAGCATAGGCACGCTGTTCGACGCGTTCGAGCAGGTCAACGTGCTGGCAAACAGGAACACCAAGGGAACGGGCCTGGGCCTCACCATCACGAAGTCCATAGTCGACATGATGGGCGGCTCCATAACGGTTGAGAGCGTTTACGGCCAAGGCACGACTTTCCACGTGGAGATCCCGAAGGTCATCGGCGACGAGACCCTCATACAGCACGGCAACACCAAGGACACGCTTTTCGAGGCCCCTGAGGCGAGGGTCCTCGTCGTGGACGACAACAAGACGAACCTCAGCGTCGCGTGCGGTCTCATGCGTATATTTAGAATCGAGGCCGATACGGCCGACTCCGGGTCGCGGGCCGTCGAGAAGGTCCAGGAAGGGTCCTACGACCTCATATTCATGGACCACAGGATGCCGGGGATGACCGGGGTCGAGACGGCCGCGGCCATACGCGGGCTGGGCGTGGCCACCCCCATAATAGCGCTGACCGCCAGCGTGTACCCCAACGCCAGGGACCGGATGTTGATCGCCGGCATGAACGACTACCTCACCAAGCCCCTCATCAAGTCGGAGCTTGTCCGAATTTTGAAAAAGTGGCTGCCGGCCGATAAGCTGATAGACGTGAAGGCCGCCTCCGCCTCAGGGGCCGTCGGCTCACCGGACTTGGGCGAGGGGTTCTGGGAAAGGCTGGGGCGGATCCGCGGCCTCGACGTGGGCGCCGGGCTTGAGCGGGTCAGCCTGCAGCGCGACGTGTACGCCAAGACCCTCAGGCTGATGGCGCAGGAGCTGAGGAAGGGCAAGGCCATCCTGTCCGGGTCCATCAACTCCGGGGACCTCGGGTCATTCGGCATAGAGGCGCACGGGATGAAGGGCTCGCTGGCGAACGTGGGGGCGATGGCGCTGTCCGCGATGGCCCACGGCTTGGAGGAGGCCTCCGACGGGGGGGACCTGCCTGCCTGCCGGGAAGGCCTGGCGGGGTTCATGGGCGCGCTGGATGCGTTCCTCATGGGCCTGGACGACGCGTTGTCGGCCATAGTCAGGCCTGCGGGGCCGGATACCGCCCCGCCCGAGTTGGCCCCCACCCTGCTGCGGCTCATGGCCGCCTTGGATGAGTCGGACCTGGTGGCCATCGACGGGGCGATGGAATCCTTGGGATCCCTCAGCCTCGGCGGCGCCCTCATGTCCTTGGCGGAGGACGTCGGGGACGCCGTCATGATGATGGACTACGCCAAGGCCATTGGGTTGATCAAGGGATACGTCAAGGATGCGGCGCTATAGGGCGTAAGGCGCATGTCGGCTAAGGGGGGGTGCACGAATGGCGAACGAAACGGGGAGGCCGGTCATACTGGCGGTGGACGATTCCCCTTCCATATTGAACGCGGTCGCGTCGGTCCTGGGCGGCGAGTACAAGGTCTTTAAGGTCGCCGACCCGACCGAGGTCGGGAAGGTGCTGGCAAGGGTCAGGCCCGACCTCATACTGCTCGACTACAGGATGCCGGGCATCAACGGGTTCGAGCTCGTCCCCGTGATCAGGGGCGTGGACGGGGGGGCGGAGGCCCCCATCATCTTCCTCACCTCGGAGGGCAGCCTGGACAACGTCACGGCGGCCATGGCCTTGGGCGCCTGCGACTTCATCGTGAAGCCGTTCAAGCCCGAGGTGCTCGTCGAGAAGGTCAGGCGGCACGCCAAGGCGCGCTAAGCCGGGCCGCGACCCGTCCGTCGGGCGCCGCACGCTTTTTATATCTCCTTGCCCCTCAGCGTGGCCGACTTGCCCTCGAAGTCCATCAGGATAAGCGTCTCATGGTGGTTTATGTTTATGGTCCCGTAGGACATGGCCACCTTCAGTATGCAGCAGTTCTCGTCCTTCTCATTGTTCGCCATGTCATACCACTTCTCGAAGGCCTTGCGGACCTTCCCCCTTATCTCGGCGTTCTCGGGCTTCATCACCCAACCTAGGCTCTCGCCGCGGCCGCCCGCGTTGAACCACTCGAAGTTAACGGCCAGAGCCACATGGTCGTTCGCCTCTATCTGCCTCATCTTGGCTGACTGGCCGTACGTCACGACGTAGAAGGCGCCGTCCTCGTACATGGCGTCCACGTCCCTCACGACCGGTCGCGGCCTGCCGCCTTCGCCCGCCTCCAGCGCTATCGTCGCGAGCCCGATCACGTTGTCCTTGCCGCCCCCGAACCTCTCCTCCAGTATCGCCATCCCCTTTTCGTAGATACCCATCCCCTATCCCCCATCGTCCGTGTGATTTTACGTGCGGCCACATTATAGGCGAACACGCATTCGAAACGCAAGCCTTATGCCTACGACCCTGCCTATCCCATCCCCAGGCGATGCCGGCACGCATCCCGCGGCGGGATGGGGTATGATGGTCCGAACCAGCCTAGGCGGCCGCCGATAATGCGATCCGTATCCCCATTGCGCGGAGGTGCCCCCATGCCAGCCAAGCCGAACATCCTCTACCTCATGTGCGACCAGCTCAGGCACGACTGCGTCGCGGCCCTGGGCAACCCCAGGATATCGACCCCGAACCTCGACCGCCTGGTGCGGCGCGGCGCCTCGTTCACGAACGCGTACACCCCGGCCCCCGTCTGCGTCGCGGCGCGGTACTCGGTAAGGACGGGCCGCGACCCCCACACGACGTGCTCGTTCAGCAACAGGCCGCCCAGGGCCCTGGGGGGCCTCCCCGAGTCGATGGAGGGCCGCTGCGGCCCGTACCTGGCCAGGCGCCTCAGGGAGCTCGGCTACCGCACCTACGGCGTCGGCAAGTTCCACACGACGCCGGACGGCGGGGAGGACCTGGGGTACGACGTGACCCTTCGTACCGAGGAGATATACGGGACGCCCGAGGAGCGCTCCCGCGACGCCTACGGGTCGTTCCTGATGGGATCGCACCCGGAGTACGCGCACGTGGAGCAGCCGCACGGGGAGCGCACCGAGATGTACTACGTGCCGCAGACGGCCGCCTTGCCCAAGGAGCTGACGGTCGAGTCGTTCGTGGCCGACGAGGTGGTGGGCCTGATAAACGAGCCCGACCCGCTGGGCCGCCCCTGGTTCGCCTTCGCCTCGTTCATAGGGCCGCACCCGCCCTGCGCGCCGC
>WRCU01000092.1 GCA_009783805.1 Oscillospiraceae bacterium | reverse complement strand
GTCGCCGCGTTCCCGTTCGTCTCCGGCGCGGAGGCCGGGCTGATAGTCTGCGAGGGCTGGGACGGCACGGTGGGCAACGGCGTGGTGGACCGCCTGGCCGAGGCCATGTTGGAAGGAGCGCCCACCGGCACGGCGAGCGTCGACTACATACACGGCGACTCGGAGCTGCTGGCCTTATGCCGAGAACCCAACCGCATAGGCGTCCTCTTGGGCAGCCCCGAAAAGGCGGGGTTCATGCGGTACGTCGGCGAAAGGGGGCCGTACCCCAAGAAGTCGTTCTCCATGGGCCTGGCCAAGGACAAGAGGCATTACCTCGAATGCAGGCGAATAGACTGACCGCGAGAGGCGGCGTCAGGTGCGGGGGTCATCGGACATGAAGGGCATAACCACGCTTATCAAGCCTTCCTCCAGTCTATGCAACATGCGCTGCTCATACTGCTTCTACCATGACGTGACGGAGAACAGGGTCGTGAGGGAGTACGGCCTCATGGGCCCCGACGTCCTGGAGGCGATAGTATCCAAGGCCCTGGACGAGTCGGAATCCTTCTGCAGGTTCGCCTTCCAGGGCGGGGAGCCGACGCTGTCAGGGCTCGGCTTCTACGAAGGGCTCATCGGCCTGGTCGCGAAGCATAACAGGAAAGGCCTCGAGGTGAGCTACTCGATACAGACGAACGGGCTTGCGATCGACGGCGACTGGGCGCGGTTCCTCAGTGAGAACAAGTTCCTGGTCGGCCTGTCGCTGGACGGCCACAAGGACATCCATGACTCGAACAGGCTGGACGCGCTGGGGGGGGAGACGTTCACCCGCGTGATGAAGGCCGCCGACGCGCTGACCGCGGCCAAGGCGGAGTTCAACATCCTGTGCGTGGTGACCTCGCAGACGGCCAGGCACATATCGAAGATATACTCCTTCTTCAAGAAGGCGGGGTTCGGGTACCTGCAGTTCATACAGCACATAAACCCTTTCGAGTACGGCATGGAGTACGTGCACGGGCTGTCCGCCGACCGTTACAGGCGCTTCCTGATAACGCTGTTCGACGAGTGGTACGACGACTTCATGTCCGGCAACTATGTGAGCATCCGCCATATCGACAACGTCGTCAGGCAGTTCATGGGGTATCCTCCCGAGCAATGCGGGATGAATGGGCGATGCAGCTGCCAGTTCGTCTTTGAGGCGGACGGCGGTTGCTACCCGTGCGACTTCTACGTCGTGGACCGCTGGCGGCTGGGGAATATCCTCGAAAACGGCTACGCCGAGATGATGGGCAGCGAGAAGGCCCAGGAGTTCGTCGGCAGGTCCCGCGCGGGCGCCGACAGCGCCTGCCCGACCTGTGAGTGGGCGGGCATATGCGGCGGGGGTTGCATGAGGTATAGGGACGACGGCGGGGAGAGCGCGGTGCTGAGCGACTATTGCGGAGCGTACAAGGACTACTTCGGCCACGTGAGGTCGAAGGTGGGTGAGGTCATCAGGCGGCTGCGCGGCCGTTCCGTATAGGGGGGGAGGGCGGCCTTTGGCCATGCTGTCCCAGTTCATGGTGATATTGGCGTTCACGGCGGCCGGGGAGCTGCTCGCCGAGGTGCCGTACTTCCCGCTTTCCGGGAACGTCACGGGCATGGTCCTCCTTTTCGCCGCGTTGGCCGCCGGCCTCGTGAAGCCGGAGAAGGTATCCGGGGCGGCCGACTTCCTGGTCTCCCACATGCCCCTCTTCTTCATCCCGGCGGGGGTCGGGGTGATGAGGCACATGGGCCTGCTGGCCGAGAGCTGGCTGCCGATCCTGCTGGCCTGCGCGGCGTCCACCGCGGTCGTCATGGCGGTGGCCGGGAAGTCGGCGGAGCTCGCCTCTGGCCTGATCACGAAAGCCAGGACGCGCAAGGGGGGATAGGGTATGGCGTTCTTCGGCTCGCCGCTGTACGGAATAGCGTTGACGATAGGCGCGTACGTGCTGGGCGCGGCGCTATGCGCCAGGATCGGATCCCCGCTCCTCAGCCCGCTCCTGGTCGGCGTCGCCGTGGCGGCGGCGTTCATCTCGGTCACGGAGGCCGGCCTGGACGGCTACATGGCCGGGGGGGAGATGGTTTCATCGTTCCTGGGGCCTTGCACGGTCGCGCTCGCGGTGCCGGTCTACAGGAAAAGGGGGCTTTTACTTAAGAACGCGCCGTCGATGGCCTTCGGGATAGCCATGGGCAGCCTCTGCTCGCTTTTTCTAGCCTACCTCATAAAGGTCACGACAGGCTGCGCCGAAGAGGTCTACCTTTCGTTGGTCCCGAAGTCCGTGACCACCCCCATAGGGTCGGCTTTGTCCGAGAGGATCGGGGGCATACCTTCGGTCACGGTCCTGGCGATCATCTGCACCGGCGTATTGGGGTCCGTCATGGCCCCCATGGTCCTCAAGGCCGCGCGGATACGTGACCCCATAGCCAGGGGGCTGGCGATCGGCACGTCCTCACACGCCATCGGCACATCGAGGGCGGTCGCGATGGGGGAGGCCGAAGGGTCCGCTAGCGGATTGGCGATCGGGGTGGCCGGCATAGTCACCGTATTGCTGGCCCCTCCGCTGGTGGGTTTATTAGGATAAGGCGGAAGGAAGGCGCGGACGATGCGTGATGCCACGCTGAGCGGGATAGTGCTGAGGGAGAGCCAGTTCGGTGAGTCCGACAAGTACGTGACCCTGCTCACCCATGAGGTCGGCTTGATCGACTGCATGGCCAAGAGGGCGAGGAAGGCGGGCGGCGCCTTGGCGGCCGGCACCCAACCCTTCTGCTATTGCCGCTATACCGTCTTTGAGGGGCGTGAGCGGACCTTCGTCAGGGGCTGCGACATCACGGAAAGCTTCTACGGGCTCCGCAACGACCTCCGAAAGCTGACCTACTCATGCCACTTCGCCGACATAGCCATGGACATCGCCCAGGAGGGGGAGCCGAATGAGGACTTGCTTTCGCTCCTCCTGAACGCGCTCCACCTCCTGGACAAGACGGACAGGGACCCGGAGGCGGTCAAGGCGGCATTCGAGATGCGGGCCGCCTGCGTCAGCGGGTACCGGCCGGAGGCCGGCCTATGCGGCCTATGCGGCTCCAAGGGGCCCATGCGCGCCTTTGACTTCGGGAGCAGCGCCTTCCTATGCGGCGGCTGCCTAGGCGGGGCCATGGCCGGGGGAAGGGTGGTCGCGCTGACCCCGGGGGCCGCGTCAGGCATCGCCAGGATAATCGGGTCCGAGGGCAAAGGCGCATACGGGGTTGGGATACCGGACGACTGCCTCCGTGAGATTTCGGAGTTCGCCCACATGTATCTGTGCGACAAGATGGAGAGGGAGTATGGGAGGCTCGCCTTCCTAGGGAAGATAACGTAGCCGGCCCGTAGGGCCTGCCTTGCGGCGTCGTCGGGCCGACGGCCGCCTCATTGGGATCGGGGGTTAGGATGGTGGTGTTGGGGATCGACCCCGGTTACGCCATAACCGGATATGGGTTGGTGCAAGGCGCGGGGGCCGGGATCAAGTGCGTCGCTTACGGCGTGATAAGGACGGATGCGGGTGACTCGCTTCCCAGGAGGCTTTCGGTGATCCACGAGCGCGTGGCCTCCGTCATCGCTGAGTTCAAGCCTGACACAGGCGCCATAGAGGAGGTCTTCTTCAGCAGGAACGCCAAGACGGCCATCGGCGTCAGCCATGGCCGGGGGGTGGCCATGCTTGCCGCCTACGGTTGCGGCATGGAGCTCCGCGAGTACACGCCCATGCAGGTGAAGCAGGCCGTCGTGGGCTACGGCAACGCGGACAAGGGGCAGGTGCAGAGGATGGTCAGGGCCTTGCTCGCCTTGGAGGCGATCCCGAAGCCTGACGACGCGGCCGACGCCCTGGCCGTGGCGATATGCCACTACCATTCGCACGGAATGGCTCGGCTCGGCGCCGGAAGGTGAGCGGCGCCGAGCGGGCGACGCCCCGCGGCCTGCTCAGCCGGGCGCTGACCGCGGACGGCGCCGAGCCGATCCCCACGGCTTAGGCCATGCTCGGCCGCCGCAAATGGTAGAATGACGCCGGGACCGCGCGCGGTACCGTCCGGCCCGAACGGGGCCGCACGATCACGGGAAGGGAAGGGTCGCCCCATGCTGGCTTTCATTAAAGGGACCGTCGAGTCCGCCTACATAGGCAAGGTCCACATAGAGGTGGGCGGCGTCGGCTTCATGGTGAACACGTCCCAAACCACGCTGCGGCGTATAGGGGAGGTGGGCGCGCAGGTCAGGCTCTACACGCACCTGTACGTCAGGGAGGATGAGATCTCCCTATATGGGTTCGACACGCAAGGCGAGCTGAACGCGTTCAGGATGCTCATATCGGTTTCGGGGGTCGGTCCCAAGGTGGCCTTGGCGGTGCTTTCGGAGCTGCCCCCATCCAAGTTCTGCATGGCCGTAATGAACGAGGACGCAAAGGCCATATCGCAGGCCCATGGGATAGGCCTGAAGACGGCCATGAAGATAGTGATCGAGCTGAAGGACAGGATGAGGAAGGAGATGGGCGCGCCGCCCGAGCCTAGCCGCGGCGCGGCCGTCGGCCCGGCCTCCGCGTCCGCGGTGGATGAGGCGGTCGCGGCCTTGGCCGTGCTCGGCTACTCATATATTGACAGCCGCGAAGGGGTCGATGCGGCCTACGCGGAGGGGATGGGCGTGGAGGCGCTGGTGTTCGAGGCGCTCAAGCTCATGGACCGCGGCAGGTGAGGCGTTTCGGCGGCGGTTATGGCTTTGGCCGGGGCGGGGGCGGCATTACGTTGGGGGGCGTCGGGGATGGATGAGGAAGGCAGGTTCGCGGGGGCGCAGATCCGGGCGGAGGATACCGATGAGGCCACGCTCAGGCCCAGGAGCTTTACGGAGTACCTGGGGCAGGAGAAGGTCAAGGGCAACCTGACCGTCTTCATCGAGGCCGCGAAGCTGCGCTCGGAGCCCCTGGACCACGCGCTCTTCTATGGCCCGCCGGGCTTGGGCAAGACCACGCTCGCGGGCGTCATCGCGAGGGAGATGGGGGTCGGGATGAGGATCACGTCCGGGCCCGCGATAGAGAAGGCCGGCGACATAGCGGCCATCCTCACCAACCTAGGCGCCAACGAGATATTGTTCATCGACGAGATACACAGGCTGAACAGGAACGTCGAGGAGATCCTCTACACGGCGATGGAGGACTACGCCATAGACATAATCGTGGGCAAGGGCCCCAGCGCCAGGTCCATCAGGCTGGAGCTTCCCAAGTTCACGCTCATCGGCGCCACGACCAGGGCGGGTCTCATCAGCTCCCCGCTCAGGGATAGGTTCGGGGTCGTGAACAGGCTCGAGATGTACACCAGGGAGGAGCTCAGGAGGATCGTCGCGAGGTCCGCCGGGATACTGGGGGTGCAGGTGAGCGACGAAGGGGCGGGCGAGATAGCCGTCCGCGCCAGGGGGACCCCGAGGATAGCCAACAGGCTGCTGAGGAGGATAAGGGACTTCGCCATGGTGAGGGGGGACGGGACGGTCACCGGGGAGGTGGCGAAACGCAGCCTGGACGCGCTGGAGATCGACCCCATCGGCCTCGACGGGGTCGATAAAGGGATACTGGAAAGCATAATACACAAGTTCGGGGGGGGCCCCGTCGGATTGGAGACGTTGGCCGCCTCGACGGGGGAGGACAAAGGCACGATCGAGGACGTCTATGAGCCGTACCTCCTCCAGCTAGGGTTCATAAACAAAACGCCCAAGGGCAGGGTGGCTACGGCGCTGGCCTACAGGCATCTGGGGTTGGATGCGCCGGAGGGCGGGGTCGGCGGGGGGCAGATGCTCCTTTGCGAGTGACCCGAACCGCCGATGATACCCAATTGATCCCATAATGTAACAGCCGCGTTATGGTAGCCTTGGTATAATGTGGCGATGAGGCTGCTGATGCACGCATGCTGCGGACCATGCGCCGTGTATCCGTATAAGGTCTTGGCGCGCGGACATGAGGTCGGCATGCTTTTCCACAATCCGAACATCCATCCGGAGGCGGAATACGCCGCCCGGTTGGGATCCGTCAGGATGCTGGCTGAGTCCCTGGGCGTCCCATTGGCGGAGGTCGGGGGATGCGACGAGGCCGGATGGGCTCGGCCGTGCGGGGTCTTCGCCGACAGGTGCGCTTATTGCTACATGGTCAGGCTCATCCGCACCGCGGAGTATGCCAAGGAAAATGGCTATGACGCCTTCACGACGTCCCTCCTGGTCAGCCCGTATCAAAGGCATGGGCTGATAAAGGCGATCGGCGGGTACGCGCATAGGCGCATCGGCGTCCCGTTCCTTTACGCGGACTACAGGGAAGGGTACCGGAAAGGGAAGGCGGAGGCGAGGTCAATGGGCCTATACATGCAGAGGCACTGCGGGTGCGTTAATTCGATCGGGAGCGGGGG
>WRCU01000091.1 GCA_009783805.1 Oscillospiraceae bacterium | reverse complement strand
TTGGCCGACTTGGAAACCATTAGACGCTGGCTGCCCAGCCTTATGGACAAAACGGACGAAAGGCTGGAAACGGCGAAAGAGAACGTCCAGAGGTTAAAGGACGATATCGGGTACCAAAAGGCGGAGGAGGATAACTTGAATGCAATCCGCGAAGCCCTGGTGCCCGAGACAGCATCGCTGCGCAGCGAACTGGGCGCGTTGATAAGGAGGTTCGCCGCCGACCTAAGCGAGGCTGGGGGGAGGATGGGAGGCGAAGGCGCGGGAACGGGTGCAGGCGCGGGCGCGGATTTAGCCCTAGACGTGCGAGCCGCTAATGGCGCTGCAGCCGAAAACGGGACGGAAACCCTTGACCATAACGCATGGGCCGGCCTATGCGAGCGGTTCGAGTCGGCGCTCGCCGCGGCGGCGGAGAGGGAGGCGGCGGCGGCCGAGGAAAGGGATCGGGCCAAGGTGGCCCTGACCGCGTTGGAAGCGGCGTGGGCCGAGGCGACTATGGGGAAGGCGGACGCCGAGGCCGCATTCGGGAAAGCCGTCACGCTGAAGGCTGAGCGAGCCCTGGCCGCAGTGAGGGCGGAGGCGATGCGCGCCGAGGCGGCGGAAGCTTTCGCGAATGGCCTCGCGGCCAACTTCTTCGCCGACGCGGAGGATTATAGGCGGTCATTGATGCCCGAAGGGGAGTTGGGGGATTTACGAAAGGCGGTGGCCGAGCACGATAAAAGGAAGGAGCGGACCGAGGCCGAGATAAAGAGATTGGAAGCCGAGACGGACGGCATCGAGGCGCCCGACATGGATCGCCTAAGGGAGGAGTCCGAACGGCTGGCCATGGAATCCCGCGATCTGGGCGCCCGCCGCGACGGGCTCAGGGTGGAGGCGGACAGGCTGCGGGGAGCCCTGAGTGAGCTTAGGGAAGGGGAGAAGGAGCTCGAGCTGCGCGAAGGCAGGTACGCCGCCGTTAGGCAGCTGTCGGACGCGGCGAACGGCAGGCTGGACTTTGAGACTTACGCCCAGGCCTCCTACTTCGACCGCGTGCTCCGCGCGGCGAACGTGCGCCTCTCCATGATGAGCCAAGGCAGGTACGCGCTCGTGAGGACGGCGGAAGGCGAGGACGCGAGGAGGCGCTCCGGATTGGGCATCGGGGCCTTCGACTCCTACACCGGGAAGGTGCGCCCGGCGAGGGGCCTATCCGGCGGCGAGTCGTTCATGGCGTCCCTCTCGCTCGCATTGGGCTTGTCCGACGTGGTGCAGCATGGGTCGGGCGGCGTCAGGATCGAGTCGATGTTCATAGACGAGGGGTTCGGCTCGCTGGACCCCGAGGCCCTGGACCTCGCCGTACGCACGCTCACGGAGACCGCCGGCGCCGACCGCCTCATAGGCGTCATATCGCACGTCGCCGAGCTGGCCGAGCGGATACCCAGGCAGGTGCGGATCGAGAAGACGGTGCATGGGAGCAGGATCACGGTCGCCCAGTGAGCCTCAAAAACCCAAAACCAAAAACGTCACTATCTCAAAATCAAATCCTTGATAAAGTTAATAGTCATGTAATATCGATTAGATGGGAGGCGCCACTGACATAATGGTGCTCACGGGCACGGAGCATGCCTACCGGATGGGTAACGGCGTCTTCGTCGTGCCCATCGGGTGCCTGAGGGATTGACCCGCGCATCGCAGTCCCCGGTTCAGATTTATTGCCTTGACGCCCGGCCCTGCATATAATTGAGGATTAACCGCGGACAGGGGCGGACGCATCCTTTAAGGGGCAGGTAAGGGCGCGTGACGACAGCGCACGGCGGGGGTAAAGGATGAAAGTACTGATAGGCAACGCATGGACGTACGCGAACGGCCCGCTGCACATAGGGCACTTATCCGCGTACCTGCCCGGCGACGTGATCGCGAGGTACCACAGGGCGATAGGCGACGACGTCTACTTCGTCTCGGGCAGCGACTGCCACGGCACGCCGGTGGCCATACGCGCGCGGCAGGAAGGCGTACCGCCGCAAGCCATATGCGACCGCTACCACGAGGAGTACCGCGAATGCTTCGAAAGGCTCGCCTTCAGCTACGACCGGTACGGCAAAACCACCGACGGCGACCACAAGGACTTCGTGAGGGAGTTCCACGGGAGGATGTACGAAAGCCGGTACGTGTATGAGAAGGAGGCCCCGCAGGCCTACTGCGAAAGCTGCGGGAACGCCCTGGCCGACAGGTTCGTCGTCGGCAAGTGTCCCGAGTGCGGAGCCTTCGCCCGGGGCGACCAATGCGAGGGCTGCGGCCTGGTGATGGACCCGGAGAACCTGGTGGACCCGAAATGCCACACGTGCGGCGCCACGCCCGCCTTCCAGACGACCAGGCACCTCTTCCTGGCCCTGACGGAACTCCTCGGGCCGCTCACGGAGTACATAGACGGTCACCCCGAATGGAGGAAGAACGCCTCCGCGCTCTCCAGGCGCTACTTGAACGAGGGGCTCAGGGACAGGGCCTTGACGCGCAGCATCGACTGGGGCATCGACGTGCCCAAGGAAGGCTACTCTGACAAGAAAATCTACGTATGGTTCGAGGCCGTGCTCGGCTACCTCTCCATGTGCAAGGCGGCGGCCGCGGAGCGCGGGGCGGACTTCGGGGAGATATTCGGCGAGGACAGCAAGCATTATTACGTCCACGGCAAGGACAACATCCCCTTCCACACGATCATCCTGCCGGCCCTGATGCTCGCGAACGGCGGGAGGTGGAGGTTCCCCGACGAGATCGTCTCGAGCGAGTTCCTCACCATCGAGGGTAGGAAGATCTCGACCAGCGCGAACTGGGCCGTCTGGGTGGCTGACATCGCGAAAAGGTTCCACCCGGACACCATCCGGTACTTCCTCATAGCGAACGGGCCGGAGCGCCGCGACGCGGACTTCCAGTGGGCCGAGTTCATGCACAAGCACAACGGCGAGATCCTCGGGGCCTACGGCAACCTCATCAACAGGACGCTGGCTTTCATAGCCAAGTACCTGGGCAACAAGGTCCCCAAGCCGACCGGCGCCGGGATGCCGGACTTGATGGCCGGCAAGGTCAAGGCGGCCTACGGCTCCATAGGCGCGAGGATCGCGGGCGGCGAGCTCAAGGACGCGCTGGACGAGGCCTTCGCCCTCGTGAGGTACGGCAACAAGTTCTACGACGAGGAGACCCCCTGGATCACCAGGAACACCGACCCCGATAGGTGCGGGGCGACCATTAACGCCTGCGTGCAGCTGATAGCGAACCTCGCCTGCCTGCTTAAGCCCTTCATGCCCGTATCGTCGGAGACGGTGCTGGGGTGGCTGGGCCTGGACGACTTATGGTCGGAGAAGACCGTGGCGGCCGGATACGAGCTGCCGGAGGTGCGCCCGCTGTTCGCCAAGATAGAGAGGGCGGCGATAGACGAGGAGATGGCCAGGCTCGGGAAGTGACCGGGCGGCCGGAGGGAAGGCGCTAGGGGGAAGCGATGCCGAGTAAGGACCTCATCGTCTCCATCGGGAGGCTGAAAAAGGAAAGAAGGGCGGCCATAGTCGCCCACTGCTACCAGCCGGGCGAGGTCCAGGACCTGGCCGACATGGTCGGCGACTCCTACGCGCTGGCCAAGTTCTGCGCCGCATCCGAGGCCGAGACGATCGTCTTCTGCGGCGTGCTCTTCATGGCCGAGAGCGCGAAGGTCATGTCCCCCGAAAAGACGGTGCTCCTACCCGAGAGGGACGCCGGATGCCCCATGGCCGACATGGTCGGCCCGGAGCGGGTCCGGGAGATGAGAAGGAGCCACCCGGGCGCCGCCGCCGTATGCTACATAAACACTTCCGCCGCCGTGAAGGCCGAGTGCGACGTGTGCGTGACCTCCTCAAACGCGGCGAAGGTGCTGGGCTCGGACTCCATAAAGGAGAGGGACGTCATCTTCCTGCCCGACCGCAACCTGGGCGCCTACCTGGCCGCGCGCATACCCGGGCGGAACTTCATCCTATATGACGGATACTGCCCCGTGCACCAGGCCATGCGCCCGGCCGACGTCGCCGAGGCGCGCGCGGAACTGCCCGGCGCGCCCCTCCTGGCGCACCCGGAGTGCGCGCCCGAGGTGCTGGCCCTGGCGGACTTCGTCGGCAGCACGACGCAGATGATCGACTACGTGGCCGGGTATGAGGGCAAGGCCGTCATCGTGGCCACGGAGATGGGCGTAAGGCATAATATGGGCAGGCTCAGGCCGGACCTGACGGTCCGTTTCGTCGGGGGCTCCGTGGATGCGGGCGCCGATGCCGTCAACGGCGCCAAGGCCATGTGCGGCCCCGATGGGGTCATATGCCCGGACATGAAGAGGATAACGCCGGAGGGCGTGCATAGGTCCCTGAGCGAGGGGACGCATGAGATAGCCTTGGATGAGGGCGTCCGCCTGAGGGCCAAGCGCTGCCTGGACAGGATGATGGAGCTGGGGGGATAAGGGGATAGGGAGCGGCAGGGACAACCTCATCATGCAAGGGCCGCCCACGAGACGGTACCTCGCCGGGTTCGACCCGGGCGCCGTGCGCGTGAGGCGCTACGACGCCGTCATATTGGGCAGCGGCATAGCCGGCGTCTACACGGCGCTGGAGCTGCCGGAGGGCGCGAGGGTGGCTATAGTCACCAAGGACGCGGCCCACGCGAGCAGCTCGTCGCTCGCCCAGGGCGGCATAGCCGTCTCGCTGGACGACGGCGACTCGCCCGAGCTGCATTTTCGGGACTCCCTGGCCGCGGGCGCCGGCCTGTGCGACGAGAAGAGCGTCTGGACCCTGGTCAACGGCGCGGCGGCGAATATCGAGAGCCTCATACGCTACGGCGTGAAGTTCGACAGGGGCGAGGGCCGCGGCGACATCTCGCTGACGCGCGAAGGCGCGCACAGCGTCAACAGGGTCATCCACTCGGGCGACACCACCGGCAGGGAAGTCTGCGACACGCTCATCGCGAGCGCCTGGGACAGGGAAGGCATCGACATACACGAGCGGACCTACGCCATGGACATCGTCACCGACGCGGCGGGCGCTTGCGTCGGGGTGCTGGCGGTGGACATCGCAAGCGGCGAGCCCACGTTGTTTGAAACGGGCGTGGTGGTCTGCGCCACGGGCGGCTACGGGCAAGTCTACAGGTACACGACGAACCCGGACATAGCCACCGGCGACGGCCTGTGCATGGCCTACAGGGCCGGGGCCGAGCTCGCGGACCTCGAGTTCGTGCAGTTCCACCCTACGGTCCTCAATCACGACGAGAACGACGAGTTCCTCATATCCGAGGCCGTCAGGGGCGAGGGCGGGATACTGCTCAACGCGGGCGGCGAGCGCTTCATGGGCAGGTACCATGCGATGGGCGAGCTCGCCCCGAGGGACGTGGTCTCCAGGGCCATCTACGCCGAGATGAGGCAGGCCGGCGCGCCGAGCGTCTCGCTGGACGTGACCCACAAAGGCAGAGGGTACCTCGAGAAGAGGTTCCCGAACATCTTTCGGACCTGCCTCGCATACGGCATAGACATATCGAAGGACCTAATCCCCGTCGCTCCGGCCGAGCACTACAGCATGGGCGGGATAAGGGCGGATCTGGCGGGCAGGACCAACGTGCCCGGGCTGTACGCGGTCGGCGAGTGCGCTTGCACCGGCATACACGGGGCGAACCGGCTGGCGAGCAACTCCCTGCTCGAGGGGCTGGTCTTCGGGAGGATCATCGCAAAGGGGATAGCGGAAGGCCTGGGCAGGCGCCCCGCCGAGCCGGATGCGGCCGCCATCATAAAGGAAGGAAGCCGGGAAGGGCCGGTAGGCCCGGATGGGGCCGCGGAGCCGCTGAGCCACGTGAAGGCAGGCACCATGCGCATGGAGGCCAAGTCCGCCATGACGCACGGGGCGGGCATCATCCGCAGCAAGGAGGGGCTCACCCAGGCCGGCTTGAAGATGGGCGCCATATGGTCGGAGGTGGCGGGCGCCGGGCTGGAGGGCATCGAAGGCTATGAGCTTTATAACTCCATATCGCTATCGCGCATGGTGATAGCCTCGGCGCTGGAGAGGGAGGAAAGCCGCGGCGCGCACTACCGCAGCGACTTCCCGGAGCAAAGGGACGAGTGGCGGCGCAGCATAGTGGTGCGGCGCGGCCAGCCGCAAGGCCGAAGGGGGGTTTGACGGATGATGAACGCACTGCTGGTAGACGACTTGATACTCATGGCCCTCAAGGAGGACATGCCGCTCGGCGACATCACGACCGATCTGCTGATACCCGAAGAAGCGCCGGGCAAGGCCTACTTAAAGGTCAAGGACCCGGGCGCGCTGGGCTACGGCATCCTGGCCGGGCTCGACGTGGCGGCCAGGGTCTTTGGCTTGCTGGACCCGTCCACTATATTTAGGAAGGAAGCAGAGGACGGCTCGAAGGCCTACAAGGGCCAGATCGTCGCCTGCATAGAAGGG
>WRCU01000090.1 GCA_009783805.1 Oscillospiraceae bacterium | reverse complement strand
CCTGCCGGAGGCTAGGATACCCCTGGCCCAGGCAGCCATCACGGTCGCGGCGAGCCCGAAGTCGAACTCGTGCTGTGCGGCCATATTCAAGGCGCTCAGCGACGTGGGCTCGAAGGACACGGGCACCATACCGCCGCACATAAAGAACCCGGTGGCTGAGGGACTGCGTGAGATGGGGTATGGGGAGGGGTACAAGTACGCGCACGACTACGAGGGCGGCTACGTAATGCAGGAGTACCTGCCCGAGGCCATGAGGGGCGTCAAATACTACGCGCCCACCGGGATAGGCTATGAGGCGAAGGTGAGGGATTGGCTGGCCAGGATCAGGCAAGGGGGGAAGGACGCATGAACGTCAGGCGACTTGCGGCCATGCTGCTGCTCGCGGGATTCGTGGCCCTGCTGGTCAACATAATGACCGTGCAGGCGTTCCTGATGCCCAGCTTCGCCGTATACGCGGCCATATTGATCGCATACGCGCTGAACGCCGGCAAGTTCGTCCAGACTAAGGGAAAGCCTGACGGGGGGGTTATCGGCATGGAGGTGGGCTACGGGGATGGGATACTCAGGTTCGATGTCCCGAAGGGGAACGTCCTGGCCGTTCTGGGAACCAGCGAGCGTAGGCCGGAAAAGTCCGAGGCGGACATCGTCAGGGGCGCCTTGGGCCGACCAGTAGGGACACCCAGGCTGTCGGAGGCCGCGCGCGGCAAAAAAAGGGTGGCCGTCATCACCAGTGACATCACCAGGCCCGTGCCCACGGCGAAGGTCATGCCGGCCATCCTGGATGAGCTCGGGGCCGCGGGGGTGGGCGACGGGTCCGTCACCCTGTATTTCGCCTTGGGCAGCCATAGGCGGCATACGGAGGAGGAGCGCGCGAGGCTTGCGGGCGGCGAGGCATTCGCCAGGATAAAATGCGTGGACGCCGTGGGCCCATACAGGCGCCTGGGGACGACGGCCGCGGGGACGCCGGTCGAGGTCTGCGAGCCGGTGGCGGACGCCGACATGCGCATATGCATAGGGAACATAGAGTACCATTACTTCGCGGGCTACAGCGGCGGGGCGAAGGCCCTGATCCCGGGCTGCGCCTCCAGGGATACCATACAGGCCAACCATAGGATGATGGCCATGGAGGGGGCCCGCGCGGGAAACCTGGACCGAAACCCGGTGAGGGACGACTTGGAAGAGGCCGCCAGGTTCGCGCCGATCGACTTCATCTTGAACCTGGTCCTGGATGAGGGCAAGAGGATAGTGCACGCGTCGGCCGGGCATTACGTCGACGCGCACAGGGAGGGCTGCGCGTTTATAGACTCCATGTACAAGGCCCCCATCCCGCGCAAGGCGGACATAGTGGTAACCTCGCCCGGCGGGTACCCCAAGGACATCAACATGTACCAGGCGCAGAAGGCCCTAGACAACGCGAAGGAGGCGGTCAAGGACGGCGGCACGATCATCCTGGCGGCCGCTTGCGGCGAGGGGATGGGGGAGGCGACGTTCGAGCGTTGGCTGGCTGAGGCGGATGGCCCCGACTCGCTGATAGAGAGGGCCCAAAGCCGCTTCGAGCTGGGCGGGCACAAGGCGGCGGCGATAGCGATGGTGGTGAAAAAGGCGGAGGTCACGCTCGTCTCCGAACTGGACGGTGCGGCGACGGAGTCGATGTACATGCGGAAGGCCGGATCGGTCGGGGAGGCGTTGGGCAGGGCCTTCGACAGGCACGGCCCGGGCGCCGAGGTCATCATCATGCCGTACGGCGCCTCGACGCTGCCGTACGTCGCGCAAGCGTAGCCGCACGCCCCCGACGCCGCGGACTGTATAGGGATTAATGGATACGAAAAGCCGCGGATAAGCGGTATGGGGAGGGTGTAGGGACGATGGCCACGGTCGGTTCGGAAGGGAAGGTATACTTTGACAACAACGCCACCACGAAGGTGGACGGCGCGGTGCTGGAGGCGATGATCCCTTACTTTTCCGAGGCGTACGGAAACGCGTCGGCCGTGTACGGATCCGGCGTCGCAGCCAGGGGCGCGGTCGAGGCGGCCAGGGGGAAGGTCGCGGCGGCGGTCGGGGCGAATCCTGACGAGATAGCCTTCACCGGCTGCGGAACCGAATCGGACAACTGGGCCATTATGGGCGCGGCCCGCGCGGGCAGGGGAAAGGGAAGGCACATCGTTACGACCGCGATAGAGCACCATGCCGTGCTCGACACGTTCAAGGCGCTCGAGAAAGAAGGTTATGAGGCGACCTACCTGCCGGTGGACCGGTATGGGCTGGTGGACCCGGACGACGTCCGAAAGGCCATACGTGGCGACACCACCCTGGTCTCCGTGATGTACGCGAACAATGAGATAGGCACCGTGGAGCCGATCGGCGAGATAGGCGAGGTGTGCGCGCGGAAGGGGGTCACGTTCCATACCGACGCGGTGCAGGCCGTCGGGACGCTGGCGATCGACCTTTCCAAGCTCCCCGTGGACATGCTTTCAGCCTCGGCCCACAAGCTGCACGGGCCTAAAGGCGTCGGTTTTCTTTACATAAGGAAAGGGACCAAGATAGATAAATTCATGCATGGGGGCGGACAGGAACGGAGGAGGAGGGCCGGCACGGAGAACGTGCCGGGGATCGTGGGCTTCGGCAAGGCGCTGGAGCTGGCCGCGGCGGAGATCCCGCGCAAAGGCGAGGCGATGCGGGCCATATGCGCCCGCATCATAGAAGGGGTCATGGGATCCGTGCCGGACGTCATATTAAACGGCCATCCTGAGCGCAGGCTCCCGAACAACGTGAACCTAGCCTTTCGCCGCATCGAGGGGGAGTCGCTCCTGCTGCTGCTCGACATGGCCGGGATCGAGGCCTCGAGCGGATCGGCGTGCACGTCGGGCTCATTGGACCCGTCACACGTCTTGCTCGCGGTGGGCTTGCCCCACGAAGTCGCGCACGGGTCGCTGCGGGTCTCGCTCAGCAAGTACAGCACGATGGGGGAGGCCGAGGCGCTGCTTAAGGTCCTTCCGGGCATCGTAGCGAGGCTGAGGGCGATGTCGCCCCTGCCTTAGGGGGAGACGGCCGGCCGCGAGTGGGAGTCGGCGGCGTCCGGGCATATGGCAGGGCATGGGAAGGGAGACTTGGGCGATGTACGGGCAGAAGGTCATGGACCATTTCGCGAATCCCAGGAACGTCGGTGAGGTGGAGGACGCCAGCGGCGTCGGGCAGGTGGGCAACAAGAAGTGCGGGGACGTAATGCGCATCTCCATCAAGGTCGAGGATGGGGTCATCACCGATGCCAGGTTCAAGACCTTCGGGTGCGGCGCGGCGGTGGCGACCAGCAGCATGGCCACTGAGATGGTCATCGGGAGGACCTTGGAAGAGGCGTCGGCGATCACCAACACGGCGGTCGCAGAGGCCCTGGACGGTCTGCCGCCGGAAAAGGCGCACTGCTCGAACCTGGCTGAGGAGGCTATCAAGGCGGCCATAGAGGACTACTACGAAAAGAACGGGATAAGCGTGAAGTCGGGGCGGAAAGGCTGTTGCGGTAAATGCCGCGACATCGGGGGGAAAGGGCCGTGACCGCGGCGGAGGCGTTGGCCAGCCTAGAGTATGGGAAGGTGCTGGAACGGCTCGCCGGCCTGGCGGTGACGGCAGCGGGCAAGGAGCGCTGCGCCGGCTTGGGCCCGATCGAGGACATGGGGTCGCTGCGTGGGGCGATGGCCGTCACGGGCGACGCGGCCGCCTACATATCGTCTAGGGGCAGCCCGCCGATGGGCGGGCTGAACGACGTGAGGCCCTGCCTCCACAGGGTGGGCATAGGTGGGGTGCTGGACACGCGCAGCCTGACCGACATAGGGAGCCTGCTCCGGACCGTCAGGAGGCTGAAGGGCCACGTCGGGAAAAGGGCGGACAACGGCGGGTGCCTGATAGTCGCAGCCATCGACGGGATGGACGCGCTCACGGGCCTGGACTCCGAGATAGGCAGGTGCGTGCTGAACGAGGAGGAGCTGGCGGACGAGGCCAGCCCGGAGCTGGCCTCGCTCAGGCGGAGGATAAGGGAGATGCGGGCCTCCGTAAAGGATAGGCTCGATCTGGCGCTGCGCGGGGCCAGGATGCAGAAGGCCATACAGGAGCCGATCGTCACGCTGCGCGGCGGCCGCTACGTCATACCCGTCAAGCAGGAGTACAGGCAGGAGGTGCCCGGCCTGGTCCACGACTCCTCCGCCAGCGGGCAGACCTTGTTCATCGAGCCCATGGCCGTCGTTGAGGCCAACAACGAGATACGCCACCTATGCGTCAAGGAAGGCGCGGAGGTGGAGCGCATACTGCATGTGCTCACGGCGCTGGTCGAGGCCGACCTGACGCCGCTCGCGGCGGACGCCGAGGCGCTGGCCGACCTGGACTTCGCCTTCGCGAAGGCGAGGCTGTCCATCGACCTGGCCTGCACCGCGCCGAGCCTGACATGCGACGGGAAGGTGACCATCAGGAAGGGGAGGCACCCGCTGCTCGACCCTAGGAAGGCCGTGCCCATAGACTTTTGGATAGGCGACGGCTTCACCACCTTGGTCGTGACCGGCCCGAACACGGGCGGGAAGACCGTGGCGCTCAAGACCGTGGGCCTCCTGACGCTGATGGCCCAATCGGGCCTGCATGTGCCCGCCGCCGACGGGACGTCGCTTTCGGTATTCAAGGGCGTGTACGTGGACATCGGCGACGAGCAGAGCATAGAGCAGAGCCTCAGCACCTTCTCCTCCCACATGCGCAACATCATCTCCATATTGGGCGAGGCCGGCGAGGGGTCCCTGGTCCTGTTGGACGAGCTCGGCGCCGGGACAGACCCGGCTGAAGGGTCCGCCCTGGCGATGGCCATCCTGGAGGGTCTGCGGCATATGGGGGCCATTACGGTGGCCACCACCCACTACAGCGAGATAAAGGTCTTCGCCTCCAGCACGCCCGGCGTGGAGAACGCGTGCTGCGAGTTCGACGTCGAAACCCTGTCCCCCACGTATAGGCTCCTCATCGGCCTGCCCGGGAAGAGCAACGCTTTCGCCATATCGAGGAGGCTGGGGTTGGCGGGGGAGATAGAGGCGAGGGCCAGGGAGTTCATGACGGGTGAGGGCATACGTTTCGAGGACATGCTCATGGACATCGAGAGGAAGCGCATGGAGACGGAAGGCGACCGGACCCAGGCATCCATAGCGATGCTGGAGGCGGAGCGGATACGGGATGAGCTGGAGAAGGGGAGCAGGAGGCTGAGGGAGCAGCGGGAGAAGATCCTTGCGGAGGCCAGGGACGAGGCGAGGAGGATGTTCGCCGAGGCGAAGAAGGAGGCGGCCGGGATCCTGGAGAGGATGAGGGTCGCGGAAAAGGCCGGCAAGGCCGAGTCTTGGAAGGAGGCGGAGACGCTCAGGCAAGCGCTCGGTGGGATGGCGAACTCCTACGAGGCGGCTGCCTCGCCGGGGGTGGGGCCTTTGGGGGCGCAGGGCGCGAAGCCGGGCTCGCTCAGGGTCGGCGACCGCGTGGTGCTCACCGGGATCGGCAAGGAAGGCAGCGTGGCGAAGGTGCTGGGCGGCGACGAGGCGGTGGTACAGGTGGGCATCATCAAGGTCACCGTGCCCATCGGCGAGCTTAGGCTCGCCGGTGGGGGCAAGGCCGGCGGCGAGGCCATGGGGACCGGCTTCGCGGGCGTCTCGGGCGCGAAGGCGATGAGCGTCCAGTCAAGGATCGACTTGCGCGGGGACATGGTGGAGGAAGCCATCGTCAAGCTGGACAAGTACCTGGACGACGTGGCGATGACCGGTATCAAGGAGATATCCGTCATACACGGCAAGGGCACGGGCGCGCTGAGGAGCGGCGTACACAAGTACCTAAGGGGCAGCGGCCGAGTCAGGTCATTCAGGTTGGGCGAATATGGGGAAGGCGACTCAGGCGTGACGATAGCCGAGATGGCCTAAGGCTGTCCCTAAGCCTTGGGCATGGGGAACGGTGGGCATGGCCGACAAAGGGGGATCGGGGCTTGACGCCCCGCCGTTGCTAGGCAAGGCGGGCGCGGCCGGGGAAGGGTGGAAGAGGGCGGCGTCCCGCGGTGGCGCGGGGGGCGCGCCCATGCCCGACGGGCCGGACAGGGCAGCGGGTCAGGCAAGGCCCGACGGGCCGGATAGCGCAGCGAGTACGTCCATGCCCGACGGGCCGGACAGGGCGACGGGTCAAGTAAGGTCCGACCCGGACGCGCCCGGCGATCCCGATCGGATACTGAGGGCGTTCGGCACCATGCCCATATACAACGAGGGCATGGCGGGCAAAAGGCTCGCCCCATCCGAGGAAGGCGGCGGAGCCTCGCCGCAGGGGTCTTCGGACGAAGGGGACGGGGCCGAGGCGCGGGAGGAGTGGGGGAGGTCCAGGCGGCCGGTCAGGGCCTTGATATACGCGGCTTTTTTAATAGCGTGCGCCGCCGCGGTGGCCGCATCGTACCTGGCGGCCGTGAACTACGTGGAGGG